>WLOZ01000245.1 GCA_009699025.1 Actinomycetota bacterium | reverse complement strand
CATGCTGTCGCGATCGGCCTCCGAGGTGATGACCACCGACTCGAGACCCTCGTCGGCGCAGGCTCGGATGATCCTCACGGCAATTTCACCGCGATTGGCCACCAGCACCCGAGAGATCGACACGCAACCGCTCCTCAGGAGCCGTCAGGCTCGATGGTCACCAGCATCTGTCCGAACTCGACCATGTCGCCGTTGCCGGGGCCAATCGCACTGACCACGCCGGTGACACCCGCCTTGACGTGGTTCATCAGCTTCATCACCTCGACGATGCACACCGTGTCTTCAGACGACACCTGCTGACCAACCTCGACGAACGACGGTGCCCCCGGCTGGGGCGAGCGCCAGAAGAGACCGAGCGACGGCGCAGTGACCGAGTGGCCAGTAGCCGACACCGGAACGGCAGGGCTGGCCGCGCTGGCTGCGCTGGCTGCGCTGGCTGCGGGCGCTGCCGCCACGGCAGCGGGGGCCACAGCGGCGGGCGCAACGGCGGCGGGCGCAGCCGCAGCAGCGGCCACGGCCGCGGCAGACTCCTTGCGCGGGGGGGCTCCGGTACGGGTGAGGTCGAGGCTGGTGTCGCCAAAGCGCACCGACATTTCATCCCACCCCGAGGCCTCAAACGAGTCGACGAGGGCCTTGATGTCGTCTGGAGACAGAGACATTGCCGTCCTTCCACCAAGCCCGAGTCATCGGGCTACGCTTAACATCCGCACGAACACACCGCTACGCCTGACTTATCACCACATCTGAGTCAGACATCCGATGTTTGAAACAGGATAGCGACCCACGTCAGTAGACACAATGCACCGAGACGGATCAACTCCGAGCCCCACCACGCACCCGAAGGGATGTCCCTACCGTGAGCGTCACTGATGCGGCCATTGGCAAGATTCGCGACCTCATCATGAGTGGTCGGATCAATCCCGGAGATCGACTGCCGCCCGAGCAGGAACTGGCCACCATGCTCGGCATCTCCCGCAGTTCGCTTCGGGAGGCCGTCAAGGCGCTGAGCCAGGCCCGAGTGCTCGATGTGCGCCGCGGCGACGGAACCTACGTGACCAGCCTCGAACCCCGCCTGCTGCTCTCCGGATTGTCGTTCGTCATCGATCTGATGGAGGACAAGACGCTCATCGAGGTGTTCGAGGTGCGCAAGCTACTCGAGCCCGCTGCCACTGCCCTCGCGGCTCAGCGCATCACCCCCGACGAGCTCGACGTTCTGCACGACAGTTTGGCTTCGATGCGATCAGCTCATGATCCCGAGGAGATGGTCGTGCGTGACATGGATTTCCACGCGCACATCGCCGACGCCACGGGTAACGCGAGCCTCTGCTCGATTCTCGACGCCATCTCCACCCGGGCGCTGCGTGCACGCATCTGGCGCGCCTCGATGAGCGGCCTGAAGTCGATGACGCTCTCGCAGCACGGGCTCATTCTTCAGGCGCTGACCGATCGCGACCCTGCGCTCGCGCGCTCGGCCGCAACCATTCACGTCTCCGAGAGCGAGCGCTGGCTGCGCGAGTACCTGATGTCTGAGCAGGAGCGGGTGCCCGGCACACCCCGCGTTTGGGGCACCATCGTGGCTGCTGACCTCGCCACCGATCTCTGAGTGGCGCCCAACTAACGCCTGTTAGTTTGGTGCCACCGGTGCGGAGATGGTCCGTCAGATTCGCACACCAGTTCACGCGGGCCCAAGGAGTTCTACATGGCGCAGCCCTGTTCGATCACCGGAGTGGGAATCACCCCCTTCAGCAAGGGGTCCGGCGCGACCGTTGCCGAACTTGCTGAGAAGGCGGCGCTCGAGGCCATCGCCGACTCCGGACTCGACCCCGCCGACATCGGCGTGGTCATCTTCGGCAACGCCACGCAGGGCGCGATGGAGGGCCAGCACGGAATTCGCGGACAACTGGCCCTCGCGAACCTCTCGCTCGGCATCATCCCGGTGATCAATGTTGAGAACGCGTGCTGCAGCGCCACCACGGCACTGCAGGTCGCGACGGCGTACCTCGGCGCCGGAATGGTTGAGCACGCCCTGGTGGTGGGCAGCGAGGTGATGACGCAGGCCGGACCCGACACCGTGCTCGCAGCCTTCGAGGGCAGCTGGGACGTCGCAAACCGCGATGCGTCGTTCGCCCGGCTCGCGGCTCTCGGCAGCTCAACCCTCGTGCCCGACGACGCCGAGTCGCTCGACACCCGCACGGTGTTCATGGATATCTACGCGTCGTTTGCCCGCGACCACATGGCCAGATTCGGGAGCACCCGCGAGCAGTTCGCCGCGGTGAGCGCCAAGAACCACGCCCACTCGGTGCACAACCCCAACGCGCAGTTCCGAAAGCCATTCACCGTCGACGAGGTGCTGGCCGCACGCGCGGTGGTGTGGCCCCTCACCATTCCGATGTGCTCGCCGATCTCCGATGGCGCGGCTGCCGCCGTGGTGTCGAGTGCCTCGCGGGCTTCCAACGCGGCCCGCGCGGTGACGATCCGTGGCATGGCACTGGGCCACGGAGGATCCTGGGACGGCATTGACCCGTCGCAGCACGTCAGCCCGCGCACGGCCCGACGCGCCTACGCGGAGGCCGGGCTCACCCCTGCCGACGTCGACGTCGCCGAGGTGCACGACGCCACCGCGATCGGCGAGGTGCAGCAGGTTGAGCACATGGGCCTAGTCGAGTACGGCGACGGCGGACGAGCCGCAGAGCGCGGCGATACCGCCCTCGGAGGCCGCATTCCGGTGAACCCCTCGGGCGGCCTGGAGTCGCGTGGCCACCCCATCGGCGCAACCGGTCTGGCGCAGATTCACGAGCTCGTGCTGCAACTGCGAGGCGAGGCTGGGGCCCGCCAGGTTGAGGGGGCTCGCATCGCCCTCGCCGAGAACAGCGGCGGACTCACCGGAATCGAGGAGGCGGCGGTCGCCATCACGCTGCTCGAGAGGGCGGTCCGGTGAACCTGGCGACGTTGGTCAGCTCATCGGCGCGCCGAGTGCCGAACGAGCCGGCCGTGATCTCGGGTACCGAGGTTCTCAGCACCTACGGCGAGTTCTCCGACCGCATCGCCCGACGGGCCACCACCCTCACTCAGCGCTGGGGTGTGCGCCCGGGCGACGCCGTGGCCATCTGGGCCAGCAACTGTCCCGAGTACCTCGAGTTCCTGATCGCCATCTGGTGGGTCGGCGGGGTAGCGGTGCCGCTGAGCAACATGCTGCACCCGCGTGAGGTGGCCGACCTTCTGGTCGACTCGCGCTCAACGCTGTGCCTGAGCTCGAGCGACCGCGCCCAGCAGGTGCTGGCCGAGGCCGGGGGACTTCCAGTCGGCGTCATCGATGCGCCGGGCGAGAACGACACCCGCGGCGTCGAGCCATCGCCCCTCTGCGATGTGAGCTGGAACGACCCGGCCTGGATCTTTTACACGAGCGGTACCACGGGCAAGCCCAAGGGCGCACTGCTCAGTCACGGCAATCTCATGTCAATGACCGTCGCGTACCTCGCCGACGTCGAGCCCGTCGATGAGCGTTCGTCCCTCCTGCACCTCGGGCTCATGAGCCACGCGAGCGGTCTGTTCGCGCTTCCGTTCCTCGCGCGCGGTGCGGCCCAGGTCATTCCCGAGTCGCGTGGCGCCGACCCCGCCGAGATTTGGCAGCTGTTGCGTTCGCACCCGCGCGCGACCTTCTTCGTGCCCCCCGTGCTCATGCGTCGGGTGGTGGCCCACGACAGCGCGTCTGCTGAGGTCGCCGCTCAGATTGGAACCCTTCTGGTGGGTGCAGCACCAGTGCTGCCCGCCGACCTCGTCGACGCGGTAGGGGTGTTTGGCGAGAAGGTCTGGAACGGATACGGACAGGGCGAGACCCCGTGCACCATCAGCGCCGTGCCCCAGCGACTCATGGCCGAGGCCGCACGCACTGGAAACCTCGACGTGCTGCGCTCGGTCGGCTTTGCGCGCATCGCGACCGAGGTGCGAGTTGTCGACGACCGCGACACCGTGCTTCCCGACGGCGAAGTAGGCGAGATTATCGTGCGCGGCCCCACGGTGATGCTGGGCTACCTCGACCGGCCCGAAGCCACCGCTGACACCCTGCGCAACGGGTGGCTGCACACCGGTGACATCGGACGCTTCGACAGCGGTCAGCTCACACTGCTCGACCGCAGCAAAGACATGGTCATCTCTGGTGGCGCCAACATTTACTCACGCGAGGTTGAGGAGGTGCTGATCGAGTTCAGCGACGTCGTCGACGTCGCCGTGGTGGGTGCTCCCGACGACGAGTGGGGCGAGCGCGTGGTCGCCTATGTGGTCGCCGCCCCCGGGCGCACCCTCGACCTCGAGGCGCTCGACCGCCACTGCCTCGATTCCATGGCGCGGTACAAGAGGCCGAAGGAGTACCACGTGCT
>WLOZ01000244.1 GCA_009699025.1 Actinomycetota bacterium | reverse complement strand
GGAGTCGACGCAGCCATCGCCGACATCAACTCCGCGGGCGGCGTTCTCGGTCAGCCACTGCAAAAAATTGACGGTGACTCGGGCGACGCCACCACCACCATCGCCGCCCAGACCGTCGATGCCCAAATCAAACAGGGCGTGAGCGCCATCATCGGCGCCGCACAGTCTGCGGTGAGCCTGTCGGTCATCAAAACAACCACTGCCGCTGGCGTGGTGCTCTTCTCGCCGGCCAACACGTCGAGTGAGTTGAGCGACACGGCCATCACCAAGGGCCTGTACTTCCGTACCGTCGCCCCGGACACCTTCCAAGGTGCGGTTCTTGCGGCCCTCGCCCAGGCCGACGGCGCCAAGAACGTCGCCATCATGGCTCTGACCGATGTTTACACCACCGGTCTTGCCGACGATGTCACCAAGAACTTTGAGGTGGCAGGTGGCACCGTTGCCGTTCGCGTGAACTACGACCCCACGCCCGCGTCGTACACCGCTGGTGTGGCCAAGGTCAAGGCTGCCGATCCTGACGCGCTCATCCTCATCGGCTTCAGTGAGTCGAAGGGGGTCATCCAGCAATTGCAGGCGCAGGGCATCGGTCCGCAGAAGCTGACACTGTTTCTCTGCGACGGGCAGATGAGCAACGCCCTCGCTGTTGGTCTTCCCTCCGGTCTCATGAACGGCGTCAAGGGAACCATCCCCGGGGTGCAGGCGAGCGAAAAGCTACGCGCCCAAATGCTGGCGACCAACCCCAATCTGACGGACTTCGCCTACGGCCCCGAGTCGTACGACGCGACTGTCCTCGTGGCCCTTGCGGCTGAGGCAGCCCAGTCGACCAAGGGTGCCGATATCGCCGCACAAATCCCCGCGGTCTCCGCACAGGGCAACGAACCGTGCAGCAAGTTCGCTGAGTGTGTTGCCCTGTTGAAGGCAGGTCAGGCAATCAGCTACGTCGGGCCCTCGGGCGCAACGGGCATCAAGGCCAACGGCGACCCGTCGTACGCGACGATGACCATTTGGCAGTTCGGACCAGACAACACGATCGCGCCGATCGACTCCATTGCGGCAGACGTACCCACGTCCTGACTCAACACCAGTGGGGCGTCGGCTCGATCTGTCAGGCACGCCGTTGAGCGCGCTGGGGTCAGCGGTCGCGCAGCAGGCAGGTGAGGCGGGCTGTGCTGAGGCGGCGCCCAGCCTCGTCGGTCATGACAATGTCCCAGACGCTCAGAGTTTTGCCCGACGTGATCGGAGTCGCCATTCCGGTGACGAGTCCCTCGGAGATCGAGCGATGGTGTGAGCAGGAAAGTTCAATGCCCACCGGGAAGCGTGTGGGTCCGGCGTGGAGTGCTGCGCCGATAGAACCGAGGGTTTCGGCGAGGGCGGCGTGGGCGCCGCCGTGGAGGATGCCGTAGGGCTGCGTGTTCCCGGCGACCGGCATGGTGCCCACCACCCGTTCGTGGGTGATCTCGGTGAACTCGATTCCGAGGCGGGTACTGAGGCCGGGCGCGTTGACCATGTCTAGGAATTCGCTGATCTGATCGGACTCGTCGAGAAGGCCGGGAGCGTCGAGGACGTCGGAACCGTCGGGAGCCGAGTGGGCGCCCTGGCCCTCAGCGGGCTGAGGCGAATCGGGTGTCATGAAGGTCACCCTAGGATCGAGTGGTGCCGACCGATCGGGCGACCCGCCCCACCCTGCTGCTTCTCGATGGACACTCGCTCGCCTATCGCGCCTTTTTCGCGCTACCGGTTGATAACTTCTCCACGTCGACAGGTCAGCCCACTAATGCTGTGTACGGGTTCACGTCCATGCTGATCAACACGTTGCGCGACGAGAGCCCCTCGCACCTTGCTGTCGCGTTCGACGTGTCGCGCCAGACCTTCCGCACCGAACTCTTCCCCGAGTACAAGGCGACCCGCTCGGCGAGCCCCCCCGAGTTCGCCGGGCAGGTGCCGCTGATCCTCGAGGTACTCGAGGCGCTGGGGATCCCCGCCCTGCAGATGGAGGGCTACGAGGCAGACGACATCATCGCCACCCTCACGACCCGGGCTCGCGCCGCGGACCTCGACGTGCTGGTGCTGTCGGGTGACCGCGACGCCTTTCAACTTGTCGATGACCACGTGACCGTGCTGTACCCCCGCAAGGGGGTGTCCGACCTCGCCCGCATGGACCCCGCCGCCATCGAGGAGCGCTACGGGCTCACCCCGGCGCAGTACCCCGACTACGCCGCCCTGCGAGGCGACCCGAGCGATAACCTGCCGTCGATTCCAGGGGTTGGAGAGAAAACTGCGGCGAAGTGGATCCGTGAGTACGGATCGCTGGCCGAACTCCTGCGGCGGTCCGACGAGGTGCCGGGCAAGGCGGGCCAATCATTGCGTGATCACCTCGAAGCGGTGCAACTCAACCGACGGCTCACCGAGATGGTGCGCGATGTCCCGCTGCCCCCGGCCTTCGACGACCCCGACGACCTCGCACGAGCTCCCATCGACCGTCAGCGCGTGCACGAGGTGTTCGATGCGCTGCAGTTCCGGGTGCTCCGCGACCGACTGTTCGACACGCTGGGCGACTCTGTGGCCGAGGCGTCGGGCGGCTTCGAGGTGACCGTTGAGGTGCTGCCCCCTGATGGTCTGGCGGCGTGGCTCACCGATCACGCTCACGGGCCGGTTGCGCTGGAGGTCGACGGAGACTGGGGACGAGGTACCGGCACCGTGCGCGCGATAGCCCTCGCCGCGGCCGACGGGTCGGTCTGCTGGGCCGACGCTGACACGGTCACCCCTCGCGACGACGAGGCCTTCCGCGGATGGCTCGCCGACCCCACCACCTCGGTCAGCATGCACGACGCCAAGGGCCCCATGCTTGCCCTTGACGCCCGGGGTTGGCACCTCACCTCGCTTGCGGCTGACACGGCGCTCATGGCCTACCTGGTCCTCGCGGGCCAACGCAGCTTCGATCTCGGCGACCTGACAGCCAGGTTCCTAGGCCGCGAGCTGGCATCGACAGCAGACGACAGCGGTCAGCTGAGTCTGGTGGCCGACGGCGAGTCCGAGTCAGCCGCGGCGCTCGGCTTGCGTGCTAGTGCCGTGCTTGACCTCGCAGCCATGCTCGAGGTTGAGGTCGCCGGTCGTGGGGGCACTGCCCTGCTGCACCATGTTGAGCTGCCGCTCGTGGGGGTTCTGGCCCGGATGGAAGAGGTCGGTATCGCCGTTGACCTCGACCTCCTGCGCGAGCTCGACGAGTCCTTCGCCGACTCGGCGCGGGGCGCAGAGTCGCAGGCCCAGATCATCGTGGGCCACACCTTCAACATCGGCTCGCCTAAGCAGCTACAGGAAATTCTGTTCACCGAGCGGGGGCTCCCCACCACCAAGAAGATCAAGACCGGATTCACCACCGACGCCGAGGCGCTGCAGTCGCTGTATGAGCGCACCGAGGACCCCCTGCTCGCCGAGATCCTCCGGTGGCGCGACGTGTCGAAACTGCGCCAGACGGTGGCGGGGCTCATTCCGCTCGCCGACGCGCAGTCGCGAATTCACACCACCTTCCAGCAGACCGTGGCGGCCACGGGCAGGTTGTCGAGCGCAGACCCCAACCTGCAGAACATTCCCATTCGTACCGAGGAGGGCCGGCGCATCCGTGCGGCTTTCGTGGTGGGGGCCAGCTACGAGTGCCTTCTCACTGCCGACTACAGCCAGATCGAAATGCGCATCATGGCGCACCTGTCAGGCGACCCTGGTCTGATCGAAGCCTTCCGAGGTGGTGAGGACCTGCACTCCACGGTGGCCAGCCGAGTGTTCGATGTTCCGTCCGACAGGGTTGACGCTGAGATGCGACGGCGCATCAAGGCGATGTCGTACGGACTCGCATACGGACTCTCGGCCTACGGGCTCTCACAGCAACTCGGCGTGCCCGCTGACGAGGCGCGCTTGCTCATGGACCACTACTTCGAACGCTTCGGTGGCGTGCGCGACTATCTGGCGGAGGTTGTTGCGCAGGCGCGGGTCAGCGGGTATACGGAGACGATTATGGGTCGGCGCAGGTACCTGCCCGACCTCGCGAGCGACGTGCGGCAGCGTCGTGACATGGCCGAGCGGATGGCCCTCAACGCGCCGATTCAGGGGTCGGCGGCCGACATCATCAAGGTGGCAATGCTGGGTGTCGACCGCAGGCTCGCGGTCGAGGCGTTGTCTTCGCGGCTCTTGCTGCAGGTGCACGATGAGTTGGTACTTGAGGTCGCCCCGGGAGAGCTCGATGCAGTCACGCAACTCGTGCGCGAGGAGATGGGCTCAGCTGCCGACCTGCGCGTGCCGCTGGAGGTGTCGGTCGGAACCGGCTCCACCTGGGAGGCGGCGGCCCACTGAGCGTGCTCAGATAGGTAACCGGCGGAACACCGATCG
>WLOZ01000243.1 GCA_009699025.1 Actinomycetota bacterium | reverse complement strand
GTGCTGAAGATCAGCGTGCTTGGGGTTCGCCCCGAACGAGCGTCCCCCCTCGTGATGCACCACCACCGTGTCGGCGGCCACGTGCCGAAAGCCCAGCCTGAGGGCGCGCCGCGACCACTGCACTTCCTCCCCATACCCGGGCGAGAAGCGTTCGTCGAAGTCGCCCACCACCGACAGTGCAGCACGGCGCAGGTACATGAGGTGCCCGACCGCTGTCGGCAGCTCGGGGTGCCACGGGGTGAACTCGCGAATGCGGACGGCCGCCGCGTCGAGCCGGCCTTCACCATCGATCAGTGGGTTTCCGAGACCCGGAATCGGAACGGTGAGGATGCCCGCATTCGATCCGAACGCCGACGCCGAGGCCACCAGTGTCGACGACAGCGCTGCGTCGCGCAGGCCCTCGAACCAGCCTGGGGTGACGCGCACGTCGGAGTTGCACACGATGACATCGGCATCGCCCGCTGCCGCGAACGCAAGGTTGCACGTGCCCACGAAGCCGTGGTTCACGCTGAGCCGCACCGTGATCAGGTTGAGGTGTGACGCTGAGATGAGGTCGCCGCACGCCTCGAGGAGCGTCTCCCCTGGGTGCGCGTCATCTACCAGCAGAATCGGGATGTCAGCGGGGGTCGTGGATTCGAGGCTGAGTAGAAGCCGGCGCACGCAGTCGAAGGCCCCGAACGTGGGTACAACGATCACCGTCTCCGCGGCGGGCAGCGGCGGAATCTGCAGCTCGCCCAGACTCGACACGGACGCTCCCTTCGTTTCTCAGCGCCTCTCCACCCTCGCGGCGGGACGACGACCCACAACTACGAGCATAAGGCGGGGGCCAGCGGCTGATAACGTGACGGGTCGCACTTCGCATCTACCTCTGATTGGGGTAGATATTGCTGTATTTGCTGAGTACTATGCATTTTTATGACGCAGTTGCGAATTAGTGAAGCCGCCGCCCTGCTGCAGGTGAGCGCCGACACGGTGCGTCGGTGGATCGACGCGGGCAAGCTCGAGTCGTCCACCGACGAGGCGGGCAGAGCAGTAATCGAGGGGGCGCACCTGGCCCGGTACATGTCCGAGAACGCCTCGGGTGACCCTGCCCTCGACAGTCCGGTGGTGGGAGCGTCAGCGCGCAACCGACTCGCCGGAATCGTCACCCGCGTCGTGCGCGACACGGTCATGGCGCAGGTTGAGATCCAGGTGGGTCCCCATCGCATGGTGTCGCTCATGAGTCGCGAAGCCGCCGACGAGCTCGGGCTTGAGCCTGGCGTTCTCGCCGTGGCCTCAGTGAAGTCGACCAACGTGGTCATCGAGATACCCACCCCGCGCTAATCCCGCCCACCACCCGGAGTCGAAGTGAAGCACCGCCGCACTGCCCTGACACTCATGCTCGTCGCCCTCGGCGTCATGCTCTCTGCCTGTGGTACGACGTCGTCGTCGGGCTCGTCCGACTCAAGCACTGCACGATCAACCACCGTCACGGTATTCGCCGCATCGTCGCTGAAGGGCTCGTTCACCGTCATCGGTGCTGCATTCGAGGCAGCTAACCCGGGCGTCACGGTCACCTTCAACTTCGGCCCCAGCAGCGGCCTCGCCACCCAGATCACCCAGGGAGCGCCCGCCGACGTCTTCGCCTCGGCGAGCCAGAAGACCATGGATACGGTGTCGGCCGCCTCGCTGGCGGTGTCACCTCGGGTGTTTGCGGTGAATAGCCTCGCCATCGCCACCCCCGTGCAGCAGAGCGTCGAGGTGTCGTCCTTGGCCGACCTCGCGAAGCCGGGCGTCAAGGTTGCCGTGTGCCAGAAGGTGGTTCCCTGTGGCGCAACCGCCCTCGCTCTGTTCGAGCAGAACAAGCTCAGCGTCACCCCATCGACAGAGGAGGTTGACGTGAAGGCCGTGCTCACCAAGGTGCAACTTGGCGAGGTCGATGCTGGCGTCGTCTACGTGACCGACGTGAAGGCGGCCCAGGGCAGCGTGACCGACATCATCATTCCCGCCGAGCAGAACGTCACCACGCGCTACCCCATCGCAGCCCTGCTCACCTCCAGCGGCTCGGCATCGGCGACAGCCACCGACTTCGTCGACTACGTTCTCTCACCCGCCGGCCAGCAGGTGTTGCTCAGCGCAGGCTTCGTCTCACCGTGAGCCGGAGCAGGCGAGGCCGCGAGGTCACATCTCCGCCGTGGCCGGCAGCGATCCCGGCGGCATTGGCACTTCTCCTTCTCGGAGTTCCCATCGCCGCACTGCTGGTGCGAGCTCCGTGGCCGCGCCTCGCAAGCGTGCTCACCTCTCCCACGAGCCTCGACGCCTTGAGGCTGTCGCTGGTCACCTCTACCTGCGCCACCGCAGTGGCGTTCGTGCTCGGCGTTCCCCTGGCCTGGCTTCTCGCGCGGGCCCACTTCCCCGGCAGACGGCTTGCTCGTGCACTGGTAACCATCCCTCTCGTTCTTCCGCCGGTTGTGGGTGGCATCGCTCTGCTGCTTGCCTTCGGGCGTCGAGGTCTGGTGGGGCAGTACCTCGAGCAGTGGTTCGGGATCACGCTTCCCTTCACCACTCCGGGGGTGATCGTTGCCGAGGCCTTTGTGGCCATGCCCTTCCTCATCATCACTGTCGAGGGCGCACTACGCGGCCTCGACGGTCGACATGAGCAGGCCGCAGCAACACTGGGGGCGCGACGCCTCACCGTTTTTCGGCGCGTGACACTTCCCCTCATCGCGCCCTCTCTGGTCGCCGGAACCGTGCTGACCTTTGCACGTGCACTGGGCGAGTTCGGAGCCACGATCACCTTCGCCGGCAACCTGCCGGGCGTCACGCAGACACTGCCACTGGCCGTGTATGTCGGCCTCGAGGGCGACCCGTCCGAGGCTGTGGCTCTCAGCCTGGTGCTGCTCGCGGTATCGGTCACCATCCTGGTGCTCCTGCGCGATCGCTGGCTGCGCACAGGAACAGCAGCATGAGCGCATCCCTATCGGTGCGGGCCGTCGTGCAGCGCGACGATTTCGAGCTTGCTGTCACGATGGCCGTCGCCGTCGGTGAGGTCGTTGCCGTGATCGGCCCCAACGGTGCAGGGAAGTCGACGCTCCTGCGCGCCGTGAGTGGCCTGCTGCCCCTCACCCAGGGACGCATCGAGATCGGCGGTCGCGTGGTCGACGACCCTGAGTTCGGGGTACTGGTGCCTCCCGAGGAGCGCCGAGTTGGCGTGGTGTTCCAGGACTACCTTCTATTCCCCCACCTGACCGTGCTGGAGAACGTGGCCTTCGGCCCGCGAGCCACCGGAGCAGGTCGGAAACAGGCGCGCACAACGGCGGGCCGCTGGATCGACGCGCTGGGGCTCACCTCACTCGCCTCACGCCGACCCGACCAGCTATCGGGTGGGCAGTCGCAGCGCGTGGCCCTTGCGCGTGCGCTGGCCGGCGACCCCGATGTGCTGCTTCTCGATGAGCCCATGGCGGCACTCGACGCCGGTACGCGCATCGACGTGCGCGCCGAACTGCGCGACCACCTGCGCGACGTTGACACCCCCACCCTGCTCATCACCCACGATCCGCTCGACGCACTGATGCTGGCCGACCGCATCCTGGTGCTGGAGGAGGGTCGCGTCACTCAGCAGGGAGTGGCGGTCGAGGTCGCGCGCCGCCCTTCCTCGACCTATGTGGCGAAGCTGCTCGGACTCAATCTGCTGCGCGGCACCGCACACGATGGCACGATCACACTCGAAGGTGGCGGCCTGCTGTCGGCCACTGACCGAGACGCAGCCGGACCGGTACTCGTCGCCCTTCGCCCCGATGCCGTCTCCCTTCACGCCACTGAACCCCATGGCAGCGCTCGCAACGTGTGGCAGGGACGGGTCGACGGAGTTGAGCCGATCGGCGACCGAGTGCGTGTCTCCACCGTGGGACCACCCGCCGTCATGGCCGACGTAACCGCCGCGGCCGTCTCCGAGCTTGGCCTGGTGCCCGGAACCCCCGTGTGGCTATCGACCAAGGCCACCGAGCTCGAGGTATACCCCGCCGGTGCCACTCCGGCACACTAGGTACATGCCCGAGTCGTATCCCCGGCGTCATCTGGCCCTTCGCACCGGAGTTGCGGCAGCGGCTGCCAGCATCTCGGGCTCCTTCGCCCGAGGACTCCTGCCTCGCTCGGCCACCGACCAGGCCATCACCACCGGCGCCGCGGCAGCCTTCCGGCTCGGCACCGGAACGATCGCGGTGGCCGCCACTGAGGCACTGGCCGAGATGGCGGTAGCCCGCTCAGGTAGGGGCGATCCAGAGACCACCACGCTGATCACCTCAGCGGTGCTCGCAGCCGCGTGCCTCGGCGTGGTGCGAGCGATCCCCGACAGGCACGATGTTCCGCTGGCCATCGCTACTGCGCGCACGGCCGCCTACCTGAT
>WLOZ01000242.1 GCA_009699025.1 Actinomycetota bacterium | reverse complement strand
CCGCGCATCGAGACCCCGCCCCAGCGTCACTTCACGCGTCGTGAAGCAGCACTGGAGCGGGGTCTGGGCGAGTGGGGACTGCCCATACGGCCGAGGGTTTTCCCTCGGCAAACCGTGAAGCGCCTCCTGGCACCGCACTTGCCTGACCCGGTGGCCGCGCGCCGACAATCGAGGACTTCGCCCCGACATGCTGCTCGGAACCACGGTGAGTATCGGTGGCGTGGCCTGCACCCGGGTCTCGGTCAACCGATATGGCACCCAGATCACCTGCTACACCGGTGCGCACGCGGCCGGACTGGTCGACGTGGTGGTCACCGCCCCCGGCGGCACCGCCACCCTCACCAGCGGCTACCGCTACAAGTAGCCATCGGCAGTCACCTGGGGCGCCGCAGCGCGATAGGTGCGTGCTTGGGTGCCCCCGATGCCAACGCGGGGTTAGCCGGACGAGCACGCGGCGCACAGGCCGTTGATCTCCACCGTGTGCTGCACGTCGGTGAATCCGTGACGGCTTGCCTCGGCGGTGGCCCACGCCTCAACCGTGGGCCCCGAGATCTCCTCGGCGCGGCCGCACTGGCGGCAGACGAGGTGGTGATGGTGAGTGTCGCTGCAGCGCCGGTA
Organism: Actinomycetota bacterium; assembly: GCA_009699025.1. The sequence goes on along the minus strand of WLOZ01000242.1, from coordinate 3,767 downwards.
GACCGACTCGCCGTCGTCACGCAGCAGCATGTCGACCTCACCGGCCGAGCTGAGCGTGGCGAGTGTGCGGTACACCGTGGCCAGGCCCACCCGCTCGCCCGAGGCGGCGAGGTGTGCGTGCAGTTCCTGCGCCGACATGAACTGGTCGGCCTCTCCGAGGGCTGCGATCACGGCCGTGCGCTGGCGGGTGGTGCGCAGCGGAGCGGTGCCAGCCATTAGTGCTCCCGCCTGCGGCGCCGTCGCACCGGGATGGCGACCAGCGCGGCGAGGGGAAAGAGGGCGAGGGCCGCGAAGACGATGGTGGGTCCGGGGGGCACGTTGAGGGTGAACGACGACGTGAGCCCCACCACTGACGCGACCACCCCCAGCGCCACCGCGAGGGCCATCGTGGTTCGGAATGAGCGGGTGAGCTGCTGCGCGGCGGCCACCGGCACGATCATGATGGCGCTCACGAGCAGCAGACCAACCGTGCGCATGCCCACTACCACAGCCACGGCGGCGAGCACGGTGAGCATCATGCTCATGGCCGTGGTGCGGATTCCTTGAACCTCGGCCACCTCGGGGTCGAGGCTCATGGCAAACATCTCGCGTCCGAAGATGACCAGCACCACGATCACCCCTAGGGCGAGAATCGCGAGGCCCAGTAGGTCGTCTGTCGTGACCGTGCTGAGCGAGCCGAACAGGTACTGGTTGAGGGCCCCAGCGCCCTTTCCACCTGCGAGGGAGGCGAAGAGCACCCCGCCGGCAATGCCGCCGTAGAAAATCAGGGCCAGGGCGAGGTCGCCCGCGGTACGGCTGCGCGAGCGGATCACCTCGATAATCACGGCGCCGATCGCGGCCACCACCATGGCCGTCACCACCGGAGCCGACCCGAGCAAGAAGGAGATGCCGACGCCGGTGAGTGCCACGTGGCCCATGCCATCGCCGAGCAGGGCGAGGCGTCGTTGCACCAGGAATGTCCCGATCAGGGGGGCGACTATTCCGACGATGATCGCGGCCACGAGTGCCCGCTGCATGAAGTCGTACGAGAAGGGGGTCATGGTGCCTCGGGGAGGGGCTGGTCGAGCAGCACCGAACTGGCGTCACCGGCATGGTCGGTGTCGTGGTGGGCGATGTCGTGCCGCAGGTGCGGCGGCAGGGGAGTGGGGCCGTCGTACAGCACCGAGCCATGGTCGGTGCGTCCGAGCACAATCGCGCGGGTGGCGAGGTTGGCCACCGCGCCGAGTTCATGGGTGACCAGCACAATCGTTCGGCCCTCGCGGTGCAGTTCTCCCAGAATGTGGGCAAGGTGGCGCTGACTCTCGAAATCGACTCCGGCGGTGGGTTCGTCGAGCACGAGGGTGTCGGCATCAGTGGTGAGCGCCCGCGCGATCATCACCCTGCGCTGCTGGCCGCCCGAGAGGCTGTCGAAGCGGTCGCGCCAGCGGTCGGCCAGCCCCATTGCGACGAGCGCCTCGCGTGCACGGGTCGTGCTCTCGCGATCGGAGCGCAATCTGTAGCGGGGGCTGATGCGGGCCGAGCGTACGACTTCCGACACTGACACCGGTACGTTGCCGGCCGCGAGCAGTCGTTGCGGCACGTAGGCCAGCCGCTGCCAGTCGCGGAAGTGGTCGGCCGGCACGCCGTAGAGGCGAAGGCTTCCGTGCGCGAGGGGCACCAGGCCAAGCAGTGCCCGCATTAGCGTGGTCTTGCCGGTGCCGTTCTCGCCGAGTACCGCGACGAACTCTCCGGCATCGATGGTGAGGTCGATCTCGTCGACCACGTGCTCGCCGTCGAATTCAACGCACGCGCGCGTGAGGGCGAAGGGGGGACGTGATGCGCTGGTGCTCATGAGCAGGGTTGCCCTGCCACCACGGCGGCGAGGTTAGAGTCCATCAGCGTCGTGTAGGTCTCCGTGCTGCCCGCCGGAATTCCCTCGATGGGGTCGAGCGCGGCCGTGACCGCCCCCGTTTCCTGAGCGAGCACGGTGGCGATCTTCGGGTCGACGAGAGTCTCGAAGTAGATGGTCTTCACGTTATTGGCGCGCACGAAGTCGGCGACCCTGGCCACCACAGCCGGAGCGGGCTCGGCATCGGGCACGAGTCCGGAGATGGCCACCTGGGTGAAGCCGTACTGCTGCGCGAGGTAGCCAAAGGCCTCGTGGCTCACCACGAGGTCGCGGCTGGCGCAGGTGGTGGTGCCCTTCTTCCACCGGGCGTCGAGGGTGTTCATCGACAACCCAAAGGCGTCAGTGTTGGTGCTGAAGGTGGGCGCCGAGGTGGGTTTCAGTGTTGCGAGCCTCGCGGCCACGGTGCGGCCGATGGTGGTCATATTCAGGGGGTTGAGCCAGATGTGCGGGTCAGCCACATTCTGCTCGCCGTTCAGCAGCGAGATACCCGCTGTGACGTCAACCCCACGCGTGGGCGCTTCGGCCGCGATGGCAGCATCGACCGCGGGTTGAAAGCCGGGAATGTAGAGCACCAGGTCGGCCTCCTGAATCTGTACGACCTGCTGCGGGGTGAGTTCGAGGTCGTGCGGCTCAACCCCGGGCGCGGTGAGGGTGGTGACCTCCACCTGGTCGCCTCCGACTGTCTCGGCGGCGAACCTCAGCGGGTAAAAGCCGGCCACCACGCTGATTTTCCCGCCCGAGCCGGGCGTCGTGGGCTGGGTGGCACCCCCCGACGTGCTGGAGCACGCCGACACCAGGAGTGAGGCCGCGAGGGCAGTGCACGTCGCAAGAAGTCTGAACATGAGAATCAGTATCAACTACGGTGGAACGAGGAGTCAAGGCTAGAGGCTGCCGGTGAACCGTGCGTAGGTGACCGCGAGGGCGGCCGCGATAGTCACCGAGCGCAGCAGGCGGCCCGACACGCTGAGCACCGGCCACGACAAAATGGTGAGCCACACAAGGAAGAGCGAGAGTGCCAGCAGCAGCACGCCGCCTAGCCAGGCGATGGGTATCAGCAGGCCCGCCACGAGGAACACGGCCATCAGCAGCGGAAAGGCCCAGCGTGGCAGTTGGTGCAGGAAGAGGATGAACGGCGCGGAACGGCGCTCGAACTTCCGGCGCATGCTGAGGCCGGTCGTCGCCGGCGTCGGCTTCGATGACGTGGCCGGAGTTCCTGAGCGGTTGGCCGGATTGCCCGGGCGACGCTGGCCGCCCTTCTTCGATGACATGCGGCCATCGTGCCACGGACGTCCCGACCTCGGGCAGGGAGGACCTGTTCAGGGAAGCGCCCTCCGCGCGTAGCGAGCGCGACAGCTCAGCGCCACCATGCCCCCCCTTTCCCGAACTTGTGTCAGAAGTGGACGTTCATTGTCTTGTTCTGACACAAGTTCGAGTAAGAGGTGGGGTGAAGGTCGTCGGGGTGAAGGTCGTCGGGGTGAAGGTGCCAGCGCAATGGTGAGGGTGCCGCCCGCCCTCGACCACACCAGCCGCCGCGGTGGCGTCAGGTGCAGGTGACTGTGTCGTAGTAGGAGCTCTGGTCCGTCCAGGTCACGTAGAACGTGGAGGGTTTCGTGAAGTCCTGCCCCACATAGAGCGCTGTTCCACCGGATGGTACGGAGTAGTTCTTCATGTTGGCGGTCACCGACTTGATCGACTGCACCCGGCTCTCGAAGTTGACCCACCACACGGTGAAGTTCACCGCGGGGTTGTCCATCGATAGCGACAGTGTTCCGGGAACTTGCCCCCACACGCAGGCCAAGGTGAGCGAGCTACTCGTCGGGTTCGGCGGGTACCCCGGCGGAAACGTCACGATGCCGCCGGCCCGCGCGCCGGTGCTCCT
>WLOZ01000241.1 GCA_009699025.1 Actinomycetota bacterium | reverse complement strand
GGCAGCGCGGTGACGTGCTCCCAGGCCGCGCCGGTGGCCGGCAGGGCGCTCCAGGCCCGAGCTGCGGCTCCATAGGCGCCCGGGGCCACAAGTCCCGAGGGAGCCAGCCTTGGTTGCAGGAACTGTGCAGCGGCGGTCGCGGCCTCGAGGCTCTCGCCCGCGGGCCCCTCCGCTGCGGGACTCTCATGGCCGACCTCGCCAGCGGAATCGTCGAGGTCACGCGCACCAGCCGCGGTGCCCGGTGACGATTGCGCTGACGGCCCGACTGGAACGAGCGATGTCGAGGGCGCGCAGCCGCTCAGGGCCAGACCCAGCACCAGCGCCGAAACCGTCAGGGCCACAGGCGTGCGGCTCATCGTCACTCCTAGGGGCTCAGTGCGACCAGGCTTTCCACTGTCCTCCATCAGGTTGCGCCGGCGAGACCTGCCCCACCCCAGCCCACGCTCGTCAACTCCTCGGCCAGCGCCTGGCCCACGTCGGAGTGCGTCTCCCAGCCCCAGTGCAGGCCGTCGGGGTTGTTGCGCCCGGCCCGCAGGTGAGGGGTAACCAGGGGGTCAAGGTCGACGAACCCGGTGCCGTGCTCGGAGGCCCACGCGCGCGCGGCCCGCACCGCGGCCGGGTGGGGCCGCTGTGCCGGGTAGAGCGCTGAGTCGTAGGGAGAGGGACCCATCAGCACCACAGGAATTCCGGGGCGCAGTGCCCGCACCGCCTCGAGGCAGCGCGCAAGGTAGCGGTCGGTGGCGCCCTGCGGGAGTTGGCGGAGCCTCCCGTCAGTCGCGCGCATCAGCGGTGGCGCTGCCCGACGATAGACGCCGCGCACCGACCGGCGCAGCCCTCCGGGCCGCAGGTAGTCCATGCCCTCGCGCGCGTAGCTCGGAATCACTGCGGGCAGTTGGTCGAAGCCGCCGACGGCGAGCACCAGGGCGTCGGCACGCGGCACGTACTGGCCCCACGATCGTGGGTCCTTGGTGAGCGCCCACCAGGCGTCGCGTGCTGTCCAGCCCAGCCGGGCCAGCAGGTCGACGGCGACCTCACCCTCGAGCCGGTCCGCCATCACGTTCGGAAACAGGCGCGGGTCGGTGAGCACGGTTCCGGCCTGGGGCCCGAGGTAGGTCAGCGAGTCGCCGAGCACCAGCACGTGACGCAGGGTCGCTGGCATGACCGCACCCTATCGACGCCATTCCCGAGGGACGGCGCCGTGACCGCCCACGACCCAGTACCGTTCGAAGGTGACAACCGACGCGTCGACCACCGCCCGTCTGCCACGCGACGCCCCGAGCCCCCGCCGGCGCCTGCTGATGCTGGGCGCTCTCGGCGTGGTGTTTGGCGACATCGGCACCAGCGGCCTCTACGCGCTGCAGACGCTCTTCCAGTCGGACGGCGCGATGATCACGCCGACCCCCGAACACGTTTACGGCATTATTTCGCTGATCTTCTGGACGCTCGTTGTGATCGTCTCTGTCGAGTTCGTGATGCTGATCATGCGCGCCGACAATGAGGGCGAAGGCGGGGTCATGGCCCTCATTGCCCTGGTGAAGAGGCTCTCGATCCGACGGCCCTGGGTGAAGCCTGCCCTCGTCGCCGCGGGCCTGTTCGGGGTCGCCCTCTTCTTCGGCGACGGCATGATCACCCCGGCGATCTCGGTGCTCTCGGCCGTCGAAGGTCTGGAGGTGGCAGTGCCCGGCACCGCCGACCTGGTCGTGCCCATCGCCCTGGCCATCCTCACGGGCCTCTTCGCAGCGCAGCGCTTTGGCACAGCGGTGATCGGCAAGGTATTTGGCCCGGTGATGGTGCTCTGGTTCACCGTGATCGGAGTGGCGGGACTCCACCAGGTGGCCCAAGACACCACGATCCTTCGCTCCATGTCACCCGTGTACGCCGTCACCTTCCTGGTGGAGAACCCCACGATCTCCTTCATTGCCCTCGGGTCGATCGTGCTGACCATCACGGGCACTGAGGCGCTGTACGCCGACATGGGCCACTTCGGCCGCCGCGCTATTACCCGCGCTTGGTTCTGGGTGGTGTTCCCGGCCCTGGTGCTCAACTACATGGGGCAGGGCTCGCTCCTCCTGCAGTCACCGGCGGCGGTGACCAACCCGTTCTTTCTGCTCCTGCCCAACTGGGCTCAGCTGCCCATGGTGCTGCTCGCCATGGTGGCCACGGTGATCGCCTCACAGGCGGTCATCTCCGGCGCCTTCTCGGTGACCAATCAGGCGATTCGCAGTGGGTACCTGCCACGCCTGAGCATCCGACACACCTCGAACACCGAGATGGGCCAGGTGTACGCGCCCGTGGTCAACTGGGCGCTGTACCTCGCGGTGGTGGTGCTCGTCGTCGTGTTCCAATCGTCCACACGCCTCGCCTCGATGTACGGCATCGCCGTCACGGGCACCCTGCTGATCGACACCGTGCTGTTTCTGGTGGTGATGCGCATGCTGTGGCGCCGACCGAAGTGGAACGTGGCCCTCGCCGGCGTGGTGTTTCTCACCGTCAACGTGGTATTCGTCGCCGCAAACCTCGGCAAGATCCTCAACGGCGGCTGGTTCCCGCTCGGGATCGGCGTGCTCTTGTTCACCGTGATGAGCACCTGGTACGTGGGCAACCAGCGGGTCACAGCACGACGGCTCGCCGCGGAGGGCAACCTCGCCGAGTTCGTCGCGGCACTGCCTCTATACAACCCACCGATCCAGATGGTTCCCGGAACAGTCGTGATCCTCAGCCCGAGCGACTCCACCACTCCGCTGGCCATGCGGCTGGGAACGGAGCGGTTTCACGTGCTGCACGAGCGCGTCATCCTGCTCACCCTGGTGATGCAGACCGAGGCGCATGTTGATGACGCCCACCGACTCACCCTCGAGTGGGAGGCCACGGCGTCGGCAATGCCTACAACGATTGGCGTGCTGCACGCCTCCTTCGGGTTTCGCGATCAGCTCGACGTTCCGCACGCACTCGAGCTGGCGCGAGACCAGGGACTCATTCCTGATCTGAACATCGACTCGGTCGTGTACCTGGTGTCGCACATCAGCGTGCGACCCGACAGCACCCCCGGCATGGCCCGATGGCGCAAGCGTCTGTTCACCGACCTCGCCAAAAACGCCACGAGCCCCATCGAGTACTTCAACCTGCCCCCCGAGCGCACCGTCGCGCTGGGCACCGAGGTGGGCGTTTAGCAACAAGCCCGGTCTTCGGGTTACGGAACCTCGACAGGTGTGGGGTCCGGTGACCCCACGGGTGCGCTGCGGTAGAGCAGCGCCCAGGCGCACTCGAACCACGCGGCGAGCACGCCGAACCCGAGCCACACCACCAGCGGGCCAAGCCAGCCAGCGACAAGCAGCCCAGTGAGCACCGCGGCAAGCCACCCTCCGCCGACCACCACCGCCATGAGCAGGGCGGTGACCAACCAGCGGCCGCGCCGCGCACGGATTGCTGAGAAGTTCGCGCGCAGGGCGTCGCGCCTGCCATCGAGGGCGGCGACAACAACCATGGGCGTAAGCGCCACCACGACGATGCCGGGGACGACCCACACCAGCAGCCCGGCCATGATCGCTACTACGAGTAGCACGGTCCAGAGCACGTACGACGCCGCGTGCGTACGCACTCGACCCACCACTGCCCTCCACGTCACACGACCATCGACCGACTCGAGTGCGGTCGACACGATGAGGGCCAGCGAGAGGAGCAGCATCACGAACGACGCGGCGGCCGCTAGCAAGAACGTGCCGCCCGACAACGGCACCAGCCCTGCCCACGACAGCAGCGATTGCGCCACTGCATTGACCACCACGACCACGACGAACTGCTGCCAGCCGCGAGCCACCGAGCGCAGCGCGCTGACCAGCACCGAGCGCCCGTACCGTCGAGTGGTCGAAGCGTTGACGGCGCTCATGGCGACTTTCCGGCCGCGGCGTCGAGCACCGGAATGGCCTCGCCCGAGAACACCTGCTCGCCACCCACGGTGATCGTGAGCGTGACCGGGCTTGTGCCGGGCGACTCCACCACGATCGCGGCGCCGTCGGCGGTTGTTCCTGTGCAGCTGACCTGCTTGCCGGTCTCGATGCAGCCGGGCCACACGCGCACAGCCACCGCGCGGTCGAGCAGTACGTTGATGGTCGCCGATCGCACCGTTGAGGCTCGGTCGCCGCCGTAGGCTGCGGCGCCCTCGACCTCCGATGAGAGCTGCGAGCAGCCCGATGCCGCCAGCATCAGCCCGAGGGCAGCGGCGCCCACGATCATCAGCCGCCACGCCCTCATGCCGTGCCCCGCTGCTCGTAGGCCACCAGCCGAGCCTCGGCCGCCAGCTGGGCGGCCTCGACCTCGGCATCGGTGAGTGTCGACAGATCGAAGGGCGCAGGTAGCAGCAGCTCGCAGTTGCGGTCGAGCGGGGAGCCCATGCGCATCACCGGAGTCTGCGC
>WLOZ01000240.1 GCA_009699025.1 Actinomycetota bacterium | reverse complement strand
GGTCGTCACGCTGATGGTGGCACTGCTCGTCGTCGTCACCATCGCCCGCGCCGTGCGCATCGTGCCTCAGGCCCGCGCCGGAGTTGTCGAGCGGCTCGGACGCTACCACCGCACTCTGCAGCCCGGCCTGACCCTGCTGATCCCCTACGTCGACAAGCTCAAGCCGCTGCTCGATATGCGCGAGCAGGTGGTGTCGTTCCCGCCGCAGCCGGTTATCACCGAGGACAACCTCGTGGTGAACATCGACTCGGTCATCTACTTTCAGGTAACCGACGCGAAGTCGGCCTCGTATGAAATCGCCGACTACCTGCAAGCCATTGAGCAGCTCACCGTGACCACGCTGCGCAACGTGATCGGTTCAATGGACCTTGAGGACTCGCTCACCTCGCGCGACCAGATCAACACCCGGCTACGAGGGGTGCTCGACGAGGCCACCGGCAAGTGGGGCATCCGCGTGAACCGGGTTGAGCTCAAGGCCATCGATCCTCCCGTGAGCATCAAGGAGTCGATGGAGAAGCAGATGCGCGCCGAGCGCGACAAGCGTGCCGCGATTCTCACGGCCGAGGGCTCGAAGCAGGCGGCCATTCTCAACGCCGAGGGCGAGAAAACAGCCGCCATCCTGCGCGCCGATGGCGAGGCACAGGCCGCGGTGCTGAGGGCAACCGGTGAGGCTTCGGCCATCCAGAAGGTGTTCGACGCCGTGCACGCGGCCAATCCCGACGAGAAGGTGCTGGCCTACCAGTACCTGCAGATGCTTCCGGCCATCGCGAACGGCACCGCCAGCAAGGTGTGGATTCTGCCCGCCGAGCTGAGCCGGGCCATGCAGGTGCTGGGAGGCGCATTCGACCCCGACCGGAGTCAGAATCAGTGACCGAGATGATTCATGACGAGATGCGGTTGCTGTACCGCGACATGGTGCTGCTGCGCCGGCTCGACTCTGAGGCCGTGGCCCTGTGCCGCCAGGGCGAGCTCGGGCTGTGGGCCCCCTCGCTCGGCCAGGAGGCTGCACAGATCGGCGCTGCGCACGCCATGCGCCGTGGCGACTTTGCCTTTCCGACCTACCGCGAGCACGGGGTCGTGTGGCACCGCGGTGTTGATGTGATTGACATGATGCGCATCTTCCGCGGCCTCAGCAACGGTGGCTGGGACCCCGCCAAGCACGGCGTGGCCCCGTACACCATCGTCATCGGCGATCAGTGCCCGCACGCGGTGGGCTACGCCATGGGAATTCAGCGCGACGGCACCGACGACGCCGTTATCGCGTTCTTCGGAGACGGCGCCACCAGCGAGGGCGACGTGCACGAGGCCATGGTGTTCGCCTCGGTGTTCGAGGCTCCCGTGGTGTTCTTCTGCCAGAACAACCAGTGGGCGATCTCCGAGCCGGTGAACCGCCAGGCCGTGGTTCCCATCGTAGATCGGGCAGCGGGTTACGGCATGCCGGGGGTGCTGGTCGACGGCAACGATGTGCTCGCGGTGCTCGCCGTCACCCGCGAGGCGCTGCAGCGTGCCCGAGACGGCGGCGGACCCACGCTGATCGAGGCCACCACCTACCGCATGGGCGCCCACACCACGTCGGACGACCCCACCAGGTATCGCGACTCCGCCGTGACCGAGGAGTGGGCCGGCCGCGACCCCATCAAGCGCCTGCTCGAGCAACTGCAGGCCGAGGGAGCGGCCGACGCCGAGTTCCTCGCCGAGGTCGAGGACGAGTCCGAGAAGCTGGCGACCCACATCCGCACCGAGGTGCGCGCCATGGAGAAGGGCCACCCGCTCACGATGTTTGAACACGCCCATGGCCATCACCATGAGGGCTCGCATAGCGAGCGACTGGCCTTCGGCGAGTACCTCGAGTCGTTCGAGACCGTCGATGAGGACGGGCTGGCATGACTGAGCTAAGCATGGTCGGAGCCCTCAATGCGGCGCTGCGCAGGGCCCTCTCCGACGACGATCACGTGCTACTCATGGGCGAGGACATCGGCGCCCTCGGCGGAGTTTTCCGCGTCACCGATGGGCTGCTGGCCGACTTCGGACCGCAGCGCGTGGTCGACTCGCCCCTGGCCGAGTCGGGCCTCGTGGGCGTGGCGGTGGGGCTGGCCCTACGTGGTTACCGCCCGGTGGTTGAAATTCAGTTCGAAGGGTTCGTGTACCCCGCCTTCGACCAGATCGTCACGCAGGTCGCCCGCTACCGCTCGCGCACCGGGGGCTACTCGGCCATGCCGATGGTGATTCGGATGCCCTACGGCGGCGGTATCGGCGCCGTGGAGCACCACAGCGAGTCTCCCGAGGCGCTCTTTTGCCACACCCCCGGGCTGCGGGTGCTCAGCCCCTCGACACCCGCCGACGCGTACGTGCTGCTGCAGCAGGCAATTCACTGCGACGACCCGGTGGTGTTCCTCGAGCCCAAGCGTCGGTACTGGGACAAGGGGGAGGTCGACCTCGACGTCGACACCGCCAGCGAGTCTGTCACCGGCTCACCGTGGAAGGCCCGCGTGGCACGCTCGGGCACCGACGCCACCCTGGCCTGCTACGGGCCCACCGTGCACGTGTGCCTCGCAGCGGCCGAGGCGGCACAGCAGGAGGGTCGGTCGCTCGAGGTGATCGACCTGCGGTCACTCTCTCCACTCGACGTGGGCACCGTGGCCGAGTCGGTGCGACGCACCGGGCGGCTTGTGGTGGTGCACGAGGCCCCCGTGTTCGTGGGGCTCGGGGCCGAGCTTGCGGCCGCGATCGCGCACGCGTGCTTCTACTCGCTCGAGGCGCCGGTCGAGAGGGTGGGCGGATTCCACATCCCGTTCCCGCCCACCCAGCACGAGAACCACTACCTTCCCGACCTCGACCGCGTGCTCGACGCCGTCGACCGGACCTTCAGGTGAGGGCGCATGACTGAGCCGCGCGTATTTCGACTGCCCGACGTGGGCGAGGGTCTGATCGAGGCCGAGGTGCTGCGCTGGCTGGTCGCGGTGGGCGACGAGGTGGCGGTCAACGACCCGATCGTCGAGATCGAGACTGCGAAGGCGTCAGTTGAACTGCCGTCACCCTTTGCGGGACGCGTTCTGGCGCTGCACGCCTCCGCCGGGCAGGTGCTGCCCGTGGGGGTTCCGCTGATCTCATTCGACGGTGGTGACGGTGGTGACGTCGGTGACGCGCCCGCTGTTCCCGAGCGCGAGGCTGTACTGGTGGGCTACGGAGTGGCTCCCACCGCGAGCGTTCGACGGCGGAAGCGGACTGTGGCTGCTGCCCCCGTTGCCGCCCCCGTTGCTGCCCCCGTTGCTGCCCCCGCTGCGTCTCGGCCGCTCGCCTCTCCGCTGGTGCGGGTGCTGGCACGGGAGTGGGGGGTTGAGCTCGCGCTCGTGTCGGCCACCGGCCATCGCGGCCAGGTCACCCGGGCCGACCTCGCCCGCCACCGCGAGTCAGCCTCGTCGCTCGGGGGCACCCCCGTGCGCGGAGTGCAGCGCAGTATGGCCGCGGCCATGACCCGCTCGGCCGCCATTCCGCAGGCCTCTCTCTGGGTCGACGTCGACGTCACCTCGAGCCAGAGCACGCTTGAGCGTCTGCGTGCCGACGCCGCCTTCGAAGGGGCGCGGGTCACGATGCTCACCCTCGTCGCCTCGGCGGTGCTGGCAGCTGCGCGCGATCACCCGCTTGTCACCTCGCGCTGGCACGAGCTGCCCGACGGGTCGGCCGAGATCGTTGAGTCCCCTCTGCTCAACCTCGGCATAGCCGCCGACACCGCTCGGGGACTGGTGGTGCCCGTCGTTGCCGACGCCGGCGGCCGCACCCTGCCCGAGCTCGCAACCGAGATCACCCGGCTCATCGAGGCGTCCCGGGCCGGCAGCCTCTCCCCCGCTGACCTCAGCGGCGGCACCCTGACCATCACCAACGTGGGCGTGTTCGGCATCGACGGCGGACTTCCGCTGCTCAACCCCGGCGAGTCGGTCATCGTGGCCATGGGTCAGGCACGTCCCCGGCCGTGGGTGGTAGGCGACTCGATCGTGCCGAGACCTGTGATGCAGCTCGTGATCAGCTTCGACCACCGGGTGCTCGACGGCGCCGCCGCCTCGAGGTTTCTCGCCGATGTGGCCCGCGGCCTGTCTGGCACTTCCTGACCACACGTGCCGTCGGTTGTTGACCTTGTCGCTAGCGCTTGACAATCTGGGCCTCGCTCGCCACTCTTGCAACAATTATTTGCATTCAATCGCAACTTAGGGAGTGAAGAGACATGCCGTCACAGGAACGCGAATTGGCACTTGACGCGGCCATGCTAGATATTCAAGGTCGCGCCGGGCGATTCGGAGACCCGTCACTGAAGGATGGCGTTCTCTCCTTCGGAACCACGGCGATCCCCAAGCCCGACTATGAAATTGTGACGCAAGTGCAGTCCGACTTCGGGTGCCATGCCTCGATTTTTGTTGCGAAAGGCGACGGGTT
>WLOZ01000024.1 GCA_009699025.1 Actinomycetota bacterium | reverse complement strand
TCTAGCCGGTTGCGCCCACCTGGGCTCGCAGCTCGACGAGAAACGCGTCGACGTCGGACTCGGTGGTGTCCCAGGCGCACATCCAGCGCACCTGGTTGAGGGCCTCGTTCCACACGTAGAACGGGCTCACACCCTGAAGGGGCTCGATCGCTGCTCGAGGCACGATGGGGAACAGGCCGTTGGACTGAACCGGGAGCACCAGGTCGATGCCCGGCAGGTCGCGCACTCCGGCGACAAATCGCTGGGCCATGGCGTTGGCGTTGGAAGCGTTGCGGTGCCACAGGTCACCCTCGAGCAGGGCGACGAACTGTGCCGAGAAGAAGCGCATCTTGCTCGCGAGCTGCATCGAGTTCTTGCGCGCGAAGCCGAGGAAGTCTCCCAAGCCGGGGTTCAGAACGACCACGGCCTCGGCCGCGAGCGCGCCGTTTTTGGTGCCCCCGTACGACAGGATGTCGACGCCGACGTCGGTGGTGAAGGCGCGCAGGGGCAGCTGGAGTCCGACGGCCGCGTTGCTGATGCGTGCACCGTCGAGGTGCAGATACATGTCGAGCGAATGTGCGACTTCGGCGAGGGCTCCGATCTCGTCGGCGGTGTATACGGTACCCATCTCGGTCGACTGCGTGATGGAGACCACCCTCGGCTGGGAGTGGTGAACCACGCCGACCCCGAAGTGCACCGACCGCACGAGGTCGGGGGTGAGCTTGCCGTCGGGCGTGGCCACGTCAATCAGCTTGACTCCGAGCAGGTGCTCAGGCGCACCGCCCTCGTCGACATTGATGTGCGCGCTGGAGGCGCAGATCACGGCATCCCAGGGGCGAAGCAGCACCTGGAGGCCCACGACGTTGGCGCCGGTGCCGTTGAACATGGGAAACATCTCGGCCTGGTCGCCGAAGTGGTCGCGGAAGAGGCCCTGAGCGCGGGCTGTCCACTCGTCGTCACCGTAGGCGCGGGCATGGTCGGTGTTGGCGGCAGCAATGGCCTCCAGCACCTCGGGGTGAACGCCGGCGTAGTTGTCGCTGGCGAAACCGCGCACTACCCCGCTCCGATGAGCCGTACGTGCTGGCCGTTCATGGTGGAGGCGGCATCACTGCAGACATAGACCATCGTGTCGGCAATGTGCTCGGCCGTGGTGGCGCGTGACCAGTCTTTGTCGGGCTCAGCCTCGCGCATGGCGGGCGTGGCAATCGCGTTCACCACGATGATGTTGGCGGTGGCCGAGGTTGACTTGAAGCGGTCGGCCAGGGCGAGCACCGCGGCGTCGGACCCCGCCTTGGAAATCGAGTATGCCGCATTCTGGCCGCTGGGCTTCGCCGCGATGGGGGCGGAGATGGTGAGGAACCGGCCGTGCGGAGAGGCCATCAGTGCGGTGGCCGCGGCTCGGGTGACGTTGACGGTGGTACGGATACCAAGGTCGATCAACAGGTCAAAGTTCTCGAGGGGCTCGCTTTCGAAGGCCACACCCCCGCGGTAGCCGCCGACGAGGTGCCAGACGCCGTCGAGGCCGCCCTCGGTGTCGACCAGCGTTTCGACGGCCGTGGCGACGGCGTTGGCGTCGAGCAGGTCGACGTCGTAGCGATCCCAGGGCGTGACCCTCGCGCCGGCTGCCCGTGCTGCCGCGATGGCCGTGGGGCCAAGGCCACCTGCGGCTCCGGTGACGAGGAGGTGTCGCCCGGCGAGAGGGGTGCTGAGTGAGTTCGGTGAGTAATCGGTCATGCGCCAATCATGCCGTCACTGCCTGTGGACAGCGCGGTGGGACCGCCGGAGTTTTCGGGCATGATGCGCACTGGCCCAGTGAGATGTTCGCGGAGGGGTTTCACGAGCACAGCACGAGCCTCCCCGGGGGATACGTGTCTTCCCACACTGAGGCAGACAATCAGAATTTCAGAATTTCAGAAAATCTGCCCTCGCACTATCAACCATGTCACTCCCGGGGTGCGTCACCCCACCATCGTGAGGAGGAAGCTCGTGTCAGTCCACGTCACGGTCCGTGCGCGCGGAGCAATCGTTCTCCCCATCGAACTGCGACGGCGCCTCGGGCTCGAGGAGCCGGGGGCCGTGCTGGAGGTACGTGAGCGCCACGACGGCGTGATCGAACTCTGGCCGGTTGAACTCGCGACACGAGCCGAGGCGGCTGCGCGTGACGCCGAACGTGCCGAACCCGGAAGTTGGGAGTCGTTGGCCCCGCATGAGCGCAGGTTCATCGAGAGGCTCTTCACCCCCCTCAACCTCTTCGAGCGCTTCGAGGGTGAGTCGGACGACGAGTACGGCAGGAGGTGGACCATGGTGCGCATGCCCCTGGCGCAGGAGCTGTATCAGGGCGATCAGGCCCGATGTCGGCAGGCGAACGCCGACCGGGCCCGTCTGGTCGAACGGCTGCGGGAGCACGGACTACTTCCACCCGCTAGCGTGTCTCCATGTTTGCCGTGAGCGCTGCCAGCATCAATGCCGACAATCCCCTTGAGGGCCTTGTGCTTGGAGAGCACGACGACCCCGAACCCCCCGAGGACTGGGCGGTTGTCACCGTGCGAGCTGCGGCCCTCAATCATCACGACCTGTGGACCCTCAAGGGCGTGGGCATCAAGGCTGAGCAGCTGCCGATGATTTTGGGCTGTGACGCGGCAGGTGTGGCCGACGACGGCACCGAGGTCATCGTGCACGCCGTCATCGGCGATCCGGCCGCAGGTGGGGGTGATGAGACCCTCGACCCACGGCGCTCGCTGCTCTCGGAGGTGCACAACGGCACCCTCGCCGAGAAGGTCATGGTGCCGCGTCGCAACCTCATTCCTAAGCCTGCTGTTCTCGGCTGGCAGGAGGCGGCCTG
The DNA here is from genome assembly GCA_009699025.1 of Actinomycetota bacterium. The sequence goes on along the minus strand of WLOZ01000024.1, from coordinate 10,034 downwards.
CCTGCCCACCGCCTGGCTCACGGCCTACCGCATGCTCACCACGCGCGGTCAGCTCACCCCCGGCCAGACCGTGCTCGTGCAGGGGGCGGGGGGCGGGGTGGCCACCGCCGCCATTGTGCTTGCCCAAGCCCTCGGCGCCCGAGTATGGGCGACCAGCCGTGACGAGGCTAAGCGTGAACGGGCCAAGGAAATCGGCGCGCACGACGCCTTCGAGCCGGGCACTCGCCTTCCCGAGCGGTGCGATCTGGTGATCGAGACGGTGGGCGCGGCCACGTGGGATCACTCGCTCAAGTCGCTGCGACCCGGAGGGCGGGTGGTGGTGTCGGGAGCAACCAGTGGTGCGGCTCCCAGCGCCGACCTCAACCGCGTCTTCTTCCTTCAGCTCAGCGTGATCGGCTCAACGATGGGCACCCGTGACGAACTTGCCGAACTGGTTGACCTGTGCGCCCGGCTCGATGTGCGTCCGCTGATCGACTCGCAGTTCGACCTGCGCGACTCGCGGGCAGCCTTCGAGCGACTCGCCACCGGCGATGCCTTCGGCAAGGTGGTTATCAACGTCTGAGGTCAGTCGTCGTCGCCGAGTCGGGCCAGCCAGGTCGCCAGTCGCTCGACCGGCACCTCGAACTCGGGGTTAAGGTCGACGAACTCGGTGAGGCGGTCGCCCAGCCACGCGAGAGTGACCTCCTCCTCACCGCGCCGTGCGACGAGTTCCTCGATTCCTCGATCCGTGAAGTACATGGCAACTCCTACTCGAAGGCCGCGTGCACGAGACGCTCCTGCTCCTCCTCGTGCCGCTGGTGGCTTCCCACCGCGGGCGACGACGAGGCCGGGCGGGTAATCGGAACGAGCGCGCGCCCAATGACCTGCGGCAGATTCATGGCCATGAACGACCAGGCGCCCTGGTTGGCCGGCTCCTCCTGAACCCAGCGAACCTCCTCGGCACCGACGAAGGGCGCGAGGGCGCGCGGCAGTGTGACATGCGGAATGGGGTAGAGCCTCTCGAGCCGCACGATGGCGGTGTCGGTGGCCCCTCGCTTCGCACGCTCGGCGGCAAGGTCGTAGTACACCTTGCCGCTGCAGAGCAGAACGCGGCGTACCGCACTCGGGTCAGCAGTGGTGTCGGCGATTACGGCATCGAAGTGACCCTCGGTGAAGTCGGCGGTCGCTGACTGCGCGGCCTTGAGCCTCAGCATCGACTTGGGTGTGAACACGATGAGGGGTCGTGTAAGAGTCGAGAGCGCCTGCCAGCGCAATAGGTGGAAGAACGATGCGGGGGTGGTGGGCATGGCCACGGTCATGTTGTCCTGTGCACACAGCTGCAGGAAGCGCTCAATGCGCGCCGACGAGTGGTCGGGGCCCTGACCCTCGAACCCGTGCGGCAGCAGCAGCACCAGCGGAGATCGCTGGGCCCACTTTTGCTCGCCACTGCTGATGAACTCGTCGATGATGGTCTGGGCTCCGTCGACGAAGTCGCCGAACTGGGCCTCCCACATCACCAGTGCGTCGGGCCGGGCCACGGAGTATCCGTACTCGAAACCCATAGCCGCGTACTCGCTCAGGGGTGAGTCGAACACGTAGAGCTTGCCGCCGTTCTCGTAGCACTGCTTGAGCGGCTTGTACTGCCAGCCGGTCTTCGCGTCGACAATCACCGCGTGGCGGTGGCCGAAGGTTCCGCGGCGGGTGTCCTGACCCGCGAGGCGCACAGTGCGGCCCTCGGTGAGCAGCGATCCGATGGCGAGTGCCTCGCCCATTCCCCAGTCGATGGTGTCGTTCTCGACCATTTCGGCCCGTCGGGCCAGCTGCGGGGCGAGCCTGGGGTGCACGGTGAAACCCTCGGGCATCTGCAGCTGGCTGTTCACCACGCGGTCGACCACCTCGCGCGTGATCGACGTTTCAACCTCGAAGGCCGGTGTCTGTGGGGCCAGCGTCTGCTGGCCGGTGCGAACCACCTCACTGGAGGTCTCGTCGGACTCGACGTCCTCGTGGGTCTCCTGGAACACGCGCTCAAGCTGGTCGCGGTAGTCGCGCAGCGCCGCCTCGGCCTCCTCAACCGAGATGTCGCCACGGCCGATGAGGTTCTCGGTGTAGATCTTGCGCACTGAGCGCTTCTGATCGATGAGCTGGTACATCGTCGGCTGGGTGAGCGAGGGGTCGTCTGCCTCGTTGTGGCCGCGCCGGCGGTAGCACACGAGGTCGATCGCGACATCCTTGTGGAACTGCTGGCGAAACTCGAAGGCGAGCAGCGCCACGTAAACGCACGCCTCGGGATCGTCTCCGTTCACGTGGAAGATCGGCGCCTGAATGATGCGCGCGGGGTCGGTGCAGTAGGTGGTGGAGCGGCTGTAGCGGGGGGAGGTGGTGAAGCCCACCTGGTTGTTCACGATGAGGTGGATCGTGCCGCCCGTTCGGTACCCGCGCAGCTGTGAGAGCTGAAGGGTCTCGACCACCACGCCCTGTCCGGCGAAGGCGGCGTCGCCGTGCATCAGCACGGGCAGCACCGAAAACGTGTCGCGCGGCAACAGGTCCTGGCGCGCGCGCACGATTCCCTCGAGCACCGGGTTGACCGCCTCGAGGTGCGACGGGTTTGCCGCGAGGTAGACGTCGACCGAGGTGCCGTGCTGGCTGGTGAATGTGCCCTGAGTGCCGAGGTGGTACTTCACGTCACCTGACCCCTGCACCGACTCCTCGCCGTACTCGCCCTCGAACTCGCGGAAGATCTGGCCGTACGACTTGCCCGCGATGTTGGCCAGCACGTTGAGCCGACCGCGGTGCGGCATTCCGATGCACACCTCGTTGAGCTCGGCGTCGGCCGAGGCGGTGAGCACGGCGTCGAGGAGCGGGATGGTCGACTCGCCACCCTCGAGGGAGAAGCGCTTCTGCCCCACGTACTTGGTCTGCAGAAATGTCTCGAAGGCCTCGGCGGCATTGAGCGTGCGCAGGATGCGCAGTTGCTCCTCGCGCGGGGGCTTGCTGTGGCGCACCTCGATGCGCTCCTGCAGCCACGCGCGCTGGTCGGGGTCCTGAATGTGCATGTACTCGACGCCCACGGTGCGGCAGTACGAGTCGCGCAGCACGCCGAGAATTTCGCGCAGCTTCATCCAGCGCTTGCCGCCAAACCCGCCGGTTGCGAACTCGCGATCGAGGTCCCACAGTGTGAGCCCGTGCGACTCGATTTCGAGGTCGGGGTGCGTGCGCTGCAGGTACTCGAGGGGGTCGATATCGGCCATGAGGTGGCCGCGCACCCGGTAGGCGTGGATGAGTTCCTGAACGCGCGCAGTCTTGCTCAGCTCATCGTCGTGTGTGGTAGCGATGTCGCCGGCCCACTGGATGGGCTTGTAGGGGATACGAAGCGATCGGAAGATGTCCTCGTAGAAGCCGTCGTCGCCCAGTAGCAGGCCGTGGATGAGTCGGAGGAAGTCGCCGCTTTGCGCGCCCTGGATGATGCGGTGGTCGTAGGTCGACGTCAGCGTGATGGTCTTACTGATGCCCTGGCGCGCGATGGTCTCGGGTGACGCGCCCTGCCACTCGGCCGGGTACTCGAGCGCTCCGACGCCCACAATGGCGCCCTGACCGGCCATCAGTCGTGGCACGGAGTGCACGGTTCCGATGGTGCCCGGGTTGGTGAGACTGATCGTGGTGCCCGCGAAGTCGTCGACCACGAGCTTGCCGCCGCGAGCCTTACGCACGAGATCGTCGTAGGTGGCCCAGAAGGTCGCGAAGTCCATGGTGCCCGCGCCCTTGATGCTGGGCACGAGGAGCTGGCGGGTTCCGTCGGGCTTGGCCAGGTCGATCGCTAGGCCGAGGTTGACCTGCTCGTTTTTGAGCATGGCCGGCTTGCCGTCGACCTCGGCGTAGGCCCAGTTCATCTCGGGAATCGTGGCGAGTGCCCGCACCACGGCGTAGCCGATGAGGTGGGTGAAGCTGACCTTGCCCCCACGCGAGCGCACGAGGTGGTTGTTGATCACGATGCGGTTATCGATGAGCAGCTTGGCGGGGACCGCACGCACGCTGGTCGCCGTAGGGACTGAGAGCGAGGCCTCCATGTTGATCACGACGCGTGCGGCGGGGCCCTTCAGGGGCGTCGGCGCGACCGTGGTGGGGGGGCTGGGGCTCGGGGGCACGGCAGCAGTCACGGGTGTGGCGGGAACTGCGGGAACTGCGGGAACAGCTGCAGGAACGTCGGAAACCGCAGGCAGGTCGGGCAGGTCGGGAAGGGCCTGCATCGCTGCCGCACCGTGCTCGGTGGGCTGGTAGTCGGCGAAAAACTCCCACCAGGCGGGGTCGACGGTCGCGGGGTCGGCGAGGTACTGCTGGTAGATCTCGTCGACCAGCCACTCGTTGGTGCCGAAGGCGCTGGGCAGGGGGGTGTCCGACAGCACGATGGTGCCTCTCACTCGCGGGGGCCGAAGAATTGGGCGACGATTCACGTCGTAGTTCCTCAGGTTATCGGGCGGGAGGCCGATCGCCACTGCCCGCGGAAGTGCGCTAGATCACGTCGCCGAGAAGCGAGTGCTCCGGCGGGCGGCTAGCCTGTGCCCATGCGTGCAATTCAGGTCAGTCGCTTTGGCGGCCCCGAGGTACTCGAGCTCGTCGAACTGCCCGATCCGGTGCCGATCCCAGGCCTTGAGGTGCTCACAGTGAGTGCTGCGGGGGTCAACTTCGCCGACACGCACGCGGCCGAAAACTCCTACCTCACCGAGCAGGCGCTGCCCTTCGTGCCCGGGCTCGAGGTGGTGGGGTTTCTGCCCGACGGCCGACGTATGTGCGGTTTCGCCGCGGCCGGCGGCGCCTACGCTGAGAAGGCCCTCGTCGCGCCCGAGGCCATGTTCGAGGTGCCCACCGGGGTGGGTGACGCCGAGGCGCTGAGCCTGCTGGTTCAGGGGCTCACCGCCTGGCATCTGCTGCGCACCTCGTCGCGACTGTCCGAGGGTGAGTCTGTTGTGGTGCACGCCGCCGCCGGAGGAGTCGGATCGCTGGCTGTGCAGCTGGCCAGGCGCTGGGGTGCCGCGAATGTCATCGCAGTGGCGTCGACGCTCGCCAAGCGAGAGCAGGCAGTGGCCCTCGGGGCCCACACAGCAGTTGATTCGAACGTGCCGAACCTCACCGCGGCCCTGCGCGAGGCGAACGGTGGCCGACGGGTCGACGTCGTGCTCGAGATGGTCGGGGGTCGCACCACCGATGAGTCGCTGGCAGCACTGTCACGGTTCGGGCGCCTGGTGGTCTACGGCATGGCGGGGCGCGAGCCGAGCACGCCCATCCCCGCCAACTCGCTGATGCACGGCTCGCGCAGCGTCGTTGGATTCTGGCTGGTCGACTGCATGTCGACTGACCCCGTGGGCATGGTGGCCACTCCGCTCGCCGACCTGGTGGGCATGGTTGTCGACGGCTCACTGGTGCCGCAGGCCGGACCCTCGTACCCGCTCGAGGAGGCAGCGCAGGCGCATCGCGACCTGCGCGCCCGCGCGACCACCGGCAAGGTCATCCTGACCATGGGCGCAACCGTCGAGGTAGCCCGCGACCGTAGCCTGATCGACTGACATGGGTGCGCTAGACGACCGTGTTGCGCTCGTCACCGGGGGTACCCGAGGAATCGGACTGGAGGCGGCGCGAGGGATCGCCCGGGCTGGGGCCACCGTTATCCTGCTGGGGGTTGACCGCGACCGTGCGATCGCGGCGGCCGGTCAACTGCAGAACGAGGGCCTCGACGCGGTGGGGGTCGCCGCGGATGTCTCGGTGGCGAAGGAGATCTACGCGCTGCCTGATCTGCTCGGCCCACTGGGAGCCATCGACGTGCTGGTGAACTGCGCGGGCGTGATGAGCGCGCCCATGAGCAAGACGCTGCGCACCACCCCTGAGGAGTGGCGGCGCGTCATGGACGTCAACCTCGACGGCTCGTTCTACACGATCGCGACCTTCGTGCCCGGCATGGTCGAGCGCCGCTGGGGCCGCGTGATCAACGTCTCGGCCTGTCTGGGCCGGCTCAGCGGTCCGGGAACCGGTGGCGGCCTGGCTCCCTACCGGGTGTCAAAGGCGGCGATGAACGCCATGACTCGCAATCTCAACGCCGAGTTGCAGGGCGGTCGCCGCGGAGTGCTGGTCGACGCGATGTGTCCCAACCACTGTCGAACCGACATGGGGGGTCCCGAGGCTCCGCGCTCAGCAACTGAGGGCGCCGACACGGTGGTGTGGCTGGCCACGCGCGACGCTGTGAGCCCCGACGGAACCGCGGCTCCTACGGGGCTGCTGTGGGAGGACCGTCTCGAAGTGCCGTGGTGATCGGGGCCGCTCGCGACGCTCGCACTGCCTCGAGTTCGGCCATGTCCTCGAGTTCGACCCCGTTGGTTTCGCGCACGTATTTCTTGACGTAGAAAAATGAAAGCAGGGCGAAGGCCGTGAAAAGGCCGTAGGCGAGGCCGAGGGAGACCTGCACCAGCCCGGGGAATGACATCGAGACGATGAAGTTCGCGATCCAGTTGGCCATGACCGCAATGCTGAGTGCGGCCGCGCGCATTCTGTTGGGAAACATCTCCCCGAGCATCACCCACAGCACCGGGCCCCAGGTCGAGGCGAAAAACGCCACGAACGCGTTGAGCGCCAGCACCGAGATGCGCCCCTCGGTGACTCCCAGGATGGGGGTGTTGAGCTCGCTCTGTCCGGCGCACCCACTCTGGCCGCCGGCGTCAAGGATGGCCTGGGTGCACTTCGGGGCCGTCTGGAACACGAGGGTCAGAATGCCCAGCGTGACGAACATTCCGATCGACCCGATGAGCAGCAGGGGTCGGCGACCGATGCGGTCGACGAAACCGATCGCCACGAGCGTGAACACCACGTTCACGGCACTGATGATGGTCGAGGTGAGGAACGCCTTGCTCTCGTCGAACCCCACGGCCGCCCAGATGAGGTTCGAGTAGTAAAACACCGCGTTGATGCCCACGAACTGCTGAAGAATGGCCATGGTGATGCCGATCCACACGATCGGCTTGAGCCCCAGCGCCGCACCCCTGAGGTCGCGCATGCCCGACCGCACCTCGCCGTCGAGGGAGTTTCTGATGGAGGCGACCTTGGCGGAGGGCTCATGCACGTAGATCGTGGCCAGCACCTCCGTGGCCTCCTCCTCGCGGTGGCGGGCCACCAGGAAGCGCGGCGACTCGGGGATCGTCAGTGACAACGCCCAGTAGACGACCGCAGGCACCACCATGCAGATGAACATCCACTGCCAGGCCTCAAGGTTGAGGGCGAGCACGTTGTTCGCCTGCTGCGGCGGCACATCGGGGTTCAGCATCGGCTGCTGAGGGGAGTTGGGGGTGAAGCGGATGATCACCTCGTTGACCAGTTGGGTGGCGAAGATGCCCACCACGATGGCCAACTGAAACAGCGAGGTGAGTCGTCCCCGTAGGTGGGCGGGAGCAACCTCGGAGATGTACATGGGTGAGATCACGGCCGCGAGGCCGATTGCTACTCCTCCTACCACGCGCCACAGCATGAAGTCGTACACCCCGAACGGAAACGCGGTGCCGATGCCTGCCACGAGGAAGAGCACTGCGGCAACGACCATCACCCGCTTGCGGCCGTAGCGGTCGGCCAGCCGTCCGCCCACGAGGGCTCCGAGTGCCGATCCGAGCAGGGCAACAGCCACGACAAAGCCCTGCTCGAAGCCGTTCGCCACCTGGAACTGGTAGAAAACGGCCTTGTTGGCCCCGTTGATCACCGAGCTGTCGTAGCCGAACAGAAAGCCTCCGAGGGCGGCGATGATCGAGACGGTCACGATGCGACGGGTATGCACTGCCTCCGTCTCGAGTGGGCCGGACTCGCCCGTGGCTGTCGGATCTGGCATCGCCTCTCCTCGGTGGTCCTCGGCCGGGGGAGTGGAGCGGCCGTGTCGTGCTGAGGGTAGTCCCCATGGCGCCTCGGGCGGGGGCTTCGTGGCCGTATCCGTGTCATGTGAGGTGAGATTCCCGGGTGGCATACGATAAAGCAGTGCCCTCCCAATTTGATCGGCTCGCCGACTCGGAGTCCCACCGTCAGGTGGGTGCCACCGTGGGTCGCGCGGCGTCGTCGCTCACCGGGGGCAGGCGCAGGCGAAGGCGCAGGCGCACGGTATTCGCGGGGGCGGCGCTCGTTGTGGCAGTAGGAGCTGTGTTCGCGTTCGCGGTGCCCGCGGCCCTCGCCGGAAGCCCTGACCGTCAGGGCACCCTGACCTCAACCAAGCCCACCGAGAAGGCCAAGCCGGTGTCGAAGGCGACGAAGGACTCGGCGCCGACCACCACGGCGAAGCCCACCGCGAAGCCGAAGCCCACCGCGAAGCCGACGCCCACCGCGAAGCCGACGCCCACCTCGAAGCCGACGCCCACCTCCACCGCGAAGACCGTGCTCGAGCCCGTCCCCGCGACCGAGTCGAGCTATGCCGAGAACATCCCTGCCTATCCGCCCGACGGCCGTCAGGGCCGCCGCATCGTGTACTCCAAGGCGCTCATGCACGTCTGGCTCGTGAACTCCGACGACGAGGTGGTGCGCCACTATCCCGTTACCGGTCGGTGGGACCGTCCGGCCAAGGGCACCTACAACGTCTACTCGATGTCGAGCGACACCATGAACGAGCACTCCAGGGTGACCTTCCAATGGATGGTGCGCTTCGCATGGGGCACCAACGACACGTCTGCCTCCATCGGTTTCCACTCGATTCCTATCTACTACAAGGACAATCCCGAGCGCGGCGCCAAAAAGGGCGACCGTATGACGGGTACGTCAGAGCTCGGACTGCCGGTGGCCTCAGGCGGGTGTGTGCGCCAATCCGATGAGGATGCCGCCTTCCTCTACCGCTGGGCCGAGATCGGCGACCTTGTTGTGGTGCTTCCCACCGCCGACTAGTCGCGCGGTGTCACAGCCGCTCAGTACCGTGGCCCCATGAGGCTGCTGCACACGTCCGACCTGCACCTGGGGCGCTCGCTCAACGGGCACGACCTGTCAGTCGCGCAGGGGGCCTTCCTCGACCGCATCGTCGAGACTGCCGTCGAGCGGTCCGTCGATGTGGTGCTGGTAGCCGGAGACGTCTACGACCGCACCCTTCCCCCGGTTGAGTCAGTCGCGGCGTTTGAGTCGTTTCTCGTGCGGCTCCATGCGCTCGGCATTGCGGTGGTCGTCATCTCGGGCAATCACGACCAGGCGGTGCGACTCGGCTATGGCTCGGCCCTGTTCCAGCACGGAGTGCACCTGCTCACCGACCCTGCGCGAGTCCAGGTGCCGGTCGAGTTCGCCGACGAGCACGGTCCGGTGCTTGTCTACGGCCTCCCCTACCTCCAGCCCGAACTCACCCGCCGCATCCTGACCGACCCTGACGGGCCCGATCTTCCGGCCACTCACGAGGCCGTCGTCGGTGCGGCCATGACGCGAGTGCGCGCCGACCTCGAGGCGCGCGGTGGCTCCCCGCGGGTCGTGGTCGTCGCTCACGCGTTCGTGGTGGGTGGCGAGGAGGGGCCTGTGGTGAGCACCTCCGAGCGCGACGTGTCTGTCGGGGGGCTGCAGACGGTGCCCTCAGCAGTATTTGCCGGTGCGCACTATGTGGCACTGGGCCATCTGCACGGGCCGCAGCAGCCGCGCGCGGTCGGCACCGGCGCGCTGCTGCGCTACTGCGGATCGCCGCTGCGTTACTCAATCTCCGAGCGCGACCACCGCAAGTCGCTCACCATCGTCGACCTCGGTCCCACCGGCGAGGTGCTCGTCGATGAGGTCGTGCTGCCCCAGCCGCGGCCAATGGCTGACCTGCGCGGAACCCTCGGCGAGCTGCTGTCCGACGCGTTCGCCGAGCACCGGCAGTCGTGGGTCCGGCTCACTATCACCGACTCTCAGCGTCCCGACGACCTGATGCGCCAACTGCGCGATGCCTTTCCCCACCGCGTCGACGTCGTGTTCGATCCGGCGCGGGGGCCTCGGGCAGTCTCGTCTGTGGCTGTCGACCACTCCTCCGATCCCCTCGACGTCGCGGCCGAGTTCATCAGCGTGGTGCGCGACAGTCCGATCACCGACGAAGAACGCCT
>WLOZ01000239.1 GCA_009699025.1 Actinomycetota bacterium | reverse complement strand
CAGCTACTGCTACGACGGCGGTATCGCCGACTTCGTGACCCATCTCAACTCGCGTAAGGGGCCGTCGCACAGCTCGGTGATCTACTTCGAGTTTGAAGATGACGAGCGAGGCATCAGCGCCGAGGTGGCGATGCAGTGGAACGAGAGTTACGCAGAGTCGGTGTACACCTTCGCCAACACCATCAACACCACCGAGGGCGGCACACACGAGGAGGGTTTCCGCTCAGCGCTCACCACGCTGGTCAATAAGTTCGCGCGCGACTGGAACATCCTCAAGGAGAAGGACCCCAACCTCTCCGGAGAAGACGTCCGCGAGGGCTTGGCCGCGATCGTCAGCGTTAAATTGCGCGAGCCACAGTTCGAGGGGCAGACCAAGAGCAAGCTCGGAAACACCGAGGCGAAGACCTTCGTGCAAAAGGTGGTCAACGACCGTCTAGGCGAGTGGTTCGAGAAGAATCCGGCCGAGGGCAAGGAGATCGCGCGCAAGTCGTCTCAGGCCGCGTTCGCGCGGATGGCGGCCCGCAAGGCGCGCGACCTCGCGCGCAACCGCAAGGGCCTGCTGGGCGGGGGCGGACTCCCGGGCAAGTTGATCGACTGTTCGTCACGTGATCCCGAAATGTGTGAACTGTTTATCGTCGAGGGCGACAGTGCCGGCGGCTCGGCGCGGCGCGCGCGCAACCCCGACACCCAGGCGATCCTGCCCATCCGCGGCAAAATTCTCAACGTCGAGAAGGCCCGCATCGACAAGGTGCTCGCCAACACTGAGGTGCAGGCGCTGATCTCGGCGCTCGGCACCGGTGTGCACGAGGAATTCGACGTCAACAAGTTGCGCTATCACAAACTGGTGCTGATGGCCGATGCCGACGTCGACGGCCAGCACATCCGTACCCTGCTGCTCACCCTGCTCTTCCGATTCATGAGGCCACTCATCGAGAACGGCCACGTGTACCTCGGCCAGCCGCCGCTGTTCAAGATTAAGTGGATCCGCGAAGAGCCCGACTACGCCTTCACCGATCGCGAGCGAGAGATCATCACCGAGGCAGGGTTCGCCGCTGGTAAGAGGCTTCCCAAGGAGGAGGCCATCCAGCGGTACAAGGGTCTCGGGGAGATGAACTGGGAAGAGCTACGCGACACCACCGTCGACCCGCAGCGTCGGGTACTTCTGCAGGTCACCCTTGAGGATGCCGCGATGGCGGACGAACTGTTCACGACGCTGATGGGTGAGGACGTCGAGAGCCGTCGCTCGTTCATCCAGCGCAACGCCCGCGACGTCCGCTTCCTGGACATCTGAGCCGAGGGAGACGCATACCCATGAGCGACGACATCGACACCACCGACGACATCGACGACGAGGTCGGCCCCCACGGGCGAATCGAGCCCATCGACCTGCAGGTTGAGATGCAGAGGTCGTACCTCGACTACGCCATGAGCGTCATCGTCAGTAGGGCCCTGCCCGACGTGCGCGACGGACTCAAGCCCGTGCACCGCCGCGTTATCTACGCGATGTTCGACGGTGGCTACCGACCCGACCGCAACTTCAGTAAGTCGGCTCGTGTGGTGGGCGACGTCATGGGCAATTACCACCCGCACGGCGACTCCGCCATCTACGACACCCTGGTGCGACTCACCCAGGCGTGGGTGCTGCGCTACCCACTGGTGCAGGGTCAGGGCAACTTCGGCTCCCCCGGAAACGACGGCGCCGCGGCCTCGCGGTACACCGAGTGCCGGCTCGCGCATCTGGCCATGGAGATGGTGCGCGATATCGACGAGGACACCGTCGATTTCGCCCCCAACTACGACGGGCGCACCCAGGAGCCCACGGTTCTACCGGCGCGCTTTCCCAACCTGCTCGTCAACGGCAGTGCGGGCATCGCGGTCGGCATGGCCACCAACATTCCCCCGCACAACCTGCGCGAGGTTGCCGAGGGCGTGCAGTGGGCGCTCGAGCACCCCGACGCAACGCGCGAGGAACTTCTCGAGGCGCTGCTCGAGCGCGTCAAGGGACCCGACTTTCCAACCAGCGGACTCATCGCCGGCCGCAAGGGAATTGAAGACGCGTACCGCACTGGGCGAGGGCTCATCACGATGCGCGCGGTGGTCACCGTCGAGGAGGATAAGCGCGGCCGTACGATCCTGGCGGTCACCGAGCTGCCCTACCAGGTCAACCCCGACAACCTGCTGAGCAAGATCGTCGACCTGCACGACTCGGGCAAGGTGTCGGGTATCGCCGACGTCATCGACCAGAGCAGCGGCGACACTCTGAGGCTCGAGATCGTGCTCCGCAAGGACGCGGTGCCCAGGGTGGTGCTCAACCAGCTTTACAAGCACACCCAGATGCAGGAGACCTTCGGCGCCAACATGGTGGCGCTCGTCGACGGCGTGCCTCGCACCCTTGCCCTCGACGCCTTCGTACGCCACTGGGTCACGCACCAGTTGCAGATCATCCGCCGCCGCACCGAGTACCGGCTCCGCAAGGCCGAGGAGCGTGCGCACATCCTGCGGGGGCTCCTCGCGGCAATCGACCGCATCGATGAGGTTATTGCGCTGATCCGCGCGAGCGCCTCAGCGTCGGAGGCGCAACTCGGCCTACAAAACCTGCTCGAAATCGACGAGATTCAGTCGCGGGCAATCCTCGACATGCAACTGCGCAAGCTGGCGGCTCTCGAGCGCGGCGAACTGCAGAGCGAGTACGACGATCTGATGGCCCGCATCGCCGACTTCAACGAGATTCTCGCCAGCGAGCCCCGCCAGCGATCGATCGTGAGCACCGAACTTGATGAGATTGTCACCCGCTTCGGCGACGACCGGCGCACCCAGTTCGTGCCCGATGAGGGCGAGATGCGCGACGAGGACCTCATTCAGGAGCGCGACATCGTGGTGAGCATCACGCGTGGCGGCTACGCCAAGCGCACGCATACCGAGATGTACCGCGCCCAGAGGCGCGGGGGTCTCGGGGTGAAGGGGGCGTCGCTACGCGGCGACGACGTGGTTGAGCATTTCTTCGTCACCACCACCCACCACTGGATCCTTTTCTTCACCAACAAGGGGCGCGTGTACCGGGCCAAGGCCTATGACCTGCCCGACACCGGGCGCGACGCTCGCGGCCAGCATGTTGCCAACCTGCTGGCCTTCCAGCCCGACGAGAGGATCGCGCAGGTGCTCGACCTGCGCAATTACGCTCGGGCTCCCTACCTGGTTCTGGCCACCCGCACCGGAATGGTCAAAAAGACCCGGCTAACCGACTTCGACTCCACGCGCACCGGCGGCATCATCGCCATCAACCTGCGTGAAGACGACGAACTCATCTCGGCGCAACTGGTCGACGACAACGCCGACCTGATGCTCGTCTCTCGCAAGGGCTACTCGGTGCGCTTCACGGCCAACGACGCGACCCTGCGCCCGATGGGTCGAGCTACCGGCGGGGTCATTGGCATGAAGTTCAAGACCGCGGCCGACGAGTTGCTGTCGATGGACGTTGTTGCCCCCGGCTCGTTCCTCGTCACTGTGACCGATGGTGGCTACGGGAAGCGCACCTCGGTCGACGAATGGACGGCCAAGGGACGCGGCACCCAGGGTGTCCGGGCCATGCGCCTCGTCGAGGAGCGCGGCGGCCTCGTGGGCGCGGTCATCTGCTCGGAGGACGATGAGATCTTCTCGGTGGCGACCAATGGCGTGGTCATCCGTACGCGTGTGGCCGAAGTAAAGGCCACCGGGCGCGACACGATGGGAGTTCGTCTCCAGGCGCTGCCCGAGGGCGAGACCGTGGTGGCTGTGGCGCGTGCGGTCGGAGAAGACGATAGTGACGACCTACCTGAGGGTGAGGTCGGTGAGGTCGGCGAGGTCGGCGAGAGTGCCGACACCGAGATGGTCGAAGCAGAGTTGCCCGATGCTGAGGGTGCACGTCCGACCGAGGAAGGTGAGCTGGAGTGACGACCGACGCCACCGCAACCACCAGCGGCTCGGAAGGTAGCCCCGCCTCTCCCTCACGGCGGGGCCGTGCCACCACGGTGCGGCGGGCCCGTCTCATGATCACTCGGTTCGACCCCTGGAGCGTGCTCAAAACGTCTTTCATGCTCACGATTTCCTTCGCGATCATCCTGCTGGTTGCGGTGGCGATCCTGTGGTGGATCCTCGACCAGCTCAGCGTGTTCGACGCGCTGAGTCGCACCGTCAACGACATCGCGGGCAGCGGCACGACTCAGTTCGATCTTCGCTCGGTTCTCTCCTTCGGCCGCGTGATGGGAGTCACGCTGGTTCTCGCGGCTGTGCAGATCGTGCTTATCTCAGTGTTGGCAACGCTTTTCTCCTTCCTGTACAACCTCGCCGTCGGAATTTCTGGCGGACTTGAGGTAACTCTGTCCGAGGAGTCATGACCTGCGGTTTCGTGAACCTCCGGACACTGCGGTAACCTCTCGGAGCGCCCCGATTT
>WLOZ01000238.1 GCA_009699025.1 Actinomycetota bacterium | reverse complement strand
GAGCCCCAGCTCGGCTCAGCGCTGACCATAGCCAAGCGCGTGACTGACCTCATGGTGGCGCTTGCACTGATCGTCCTGCTCTCACCCCTGCTGCTGCTCATCGCCCTGGTGATCTCGATGACCAGCCGAGGGTCGGCCATTCACGTGCAGGAGCGCATGGGATGGCATGGTCAACCATTCCGAATGCTCAAGTTCCGCACCATGCGCCAGGGATCGCACGAACAGCGCCACCTGATCCTCGGCCAGCCGGACGACCAGATCGCCCTCCGCTACCAGCATGACCCACGCATCACCAGGGTTGGTCGGGTGCTGCGGCGTTGGTCGCTCGACGAGCTTCCCCAGCTCTTCAACGTGGTGGGTGGGTCGATGTCACTGGTGGGCCCTCGCCCGATGCTCGAGGAGGAGCTCGAACTTCTTGCCCCCGCCGACCACCAGCGCCACCTCATCAAGCCGGGAGTCACCGGTCTGTGGCAGGTCAGTGGCCGCAAGGACGTGCAGTGGGACGAGCGAATCAGGCTCGACCTTTGGTACGTCGCACACTGGTCACCTGCGCTTGACCTCGTGATTGTGCTACGCACGGCCAAGGCGGTACTCGCCGGCGGCGGAGCCTACTAAGCACCTGCCACCTCGTACGCCCGCGTAGGCCGATGACCAGGTTATGACTCCTGGTCGTACAGGGCAGGCAGGAACGATGCGAGGTGCGTCATTTCCTGTGAACAGTGCACCAGCAGTGATCGGGCATCAAGTTCAGTCAGCCCAATCACTCGCTTAGCCACTGGAATGGCGGCACGAAGCGATGTAGTGCGCGCAGCAAGGTATTCGCCGCCGGCCCAAAATCGCGAGCGCATCACACTGCCGCCAGGTACCGCGGCTACGTGGTGGGCGAGGTAGCCCATATCAATCGGCATATCGACGAGTCCGATGCGCGCGCACACCGCCGTCGCGTCAACACCGCCGGCCACCGCGGCATCGACGAGTCCCAGTTCTTCGGGCCGACGAAATTGAATGGCGCCACGAAACAGCGCGCTGCCGAGATACTCGTCAACCTGCGAGGTTGAACCTACGTAGCGGGCACGCCCCGTGGATTCTGCCGGGGGTTGTTCGGCCCACTGTGCGTGCACATGTGCCTGCGGATGCCACAGCTTGTAGCGCTCGGGACTATCGCTGTGCCAGCCAAACCACCAGTCGATCATGCCGGGCGTGACATCGGGCATCTCAGTGACGAGATTGACATACACCTCGCCCGATGAAGCAACGGCGAAGCCGTTCTGCACCTCCGCGTCGACTATCGAACCAATGGCCTCGGCCATCGGCGGAAAAAGTTCTTCGGCCATGGGGCTGTTGGCGACGGCTCGGTGAGCATCAGCCGAGATGTCAGCCATCACCGGGTTCCAGAACCGGGAGTACGGCAGCGTTGCGAGTTCGTTGTCAGACCAGCCCAGCCGCCGACCAGCGACGGGCTTGGGAGCAGGCACCTTCATGAATCTCCGATCCATCGGTGGAAACGTCCGTCGGGGTCGTGCTGGGCGCGCAGCGCATCGAGTCGCGCCTGAGCCGACTCGGACACCCCGCGCGAGGGGCGCCCTGGGTCATCGGCGAACTGCACGCCGGTGGAAAGCGACTGCATGGCCGCAACATTGCCGCGCGACCAGGCGGTCGTGGCCTCGGCATCGGCGTCGTCGAGCCAGCCACCATAGAACGACAGGAAGGTGCGGTCCTGCACCGTGAAGGCCATGTCTGCAAGGTCGGCCTGCGGCGCCCAGTTCAGCCACAGCATGTGCGCAGGCGGTGGTGGCAACGTGTCGGCCACCCGCAGGAGGTGCGGGAGTAGTTCGTCAGCCGAGGCATGGGTCCACAGGTTGTCGGTCTCCCACTTGGCAGTGGGGTAGTGCTGCATCACCGCCGACAACATGGCGCCCATCGGCGTCGGCACAAGGGGCGAGCGAATGCGCGCACCCTTCGGTCGACTGGAAAGAAAGCTGACCGCTGCCTTCGCCGCGGATCGAGACTCAGCCATCACCGTGGCCGCCAACTCAATGCGCACCGGCGAGGCTCGGGTGGCCTTGCGCAACGGGGGCGGGAAAGAGGGGTTGCGTGAGATGACGAACTGCAATTCCACCTGTGGCGGAACATCGGGGCCGACCCGATCGATCCACCGCACCAGATCTTCGAGCCGCTCACGG
The DNA here is from genome assembly GCA_009699025.1 of Actinomycetota bacterium. The sequence goes on along the minus strand of WLOZ01000238.1, from coordinate 2,247 downwards.
GGGTACTGGGTCGCCACATTTCCGATGAAGTGCGGCTTGCGAGACAGCCTCAGGTGGAAGCGCACCACCACACCAAAGAAGCCAGGCCCCGACCCGCGAGCAGCCCACAGCATGTCACTGTTCTCAGTCTCGCTGGCATGCCGCAGTTCACCGTCGGCGTCGACGTAATCGATGGCCGTGACATTCGAGCACGCAATACCCAGGGCACGTCCGTTGAAGCCAAAGCCACCCTGCAGCAGGTAGCCCCCGAGGCCCACCCCTCGGCAGTGGCCAACGGGGAAGAACAGATCCTGCTTCATCAGCGCGACGATGAGGTCGCTACCCCCGAGGCCGGGCTCGGCGGTGGCGGTCATCGCCTCCCTGTCAATGGTGAAGGAGGTGAGCCGCGATAGGTCCAGCAGTACTCCCCCCTCACGCACATGATTACCCGACCAACTGTGCCCGCCGGATCGAACAGCCACCTGATGTCCGGCGGCCTTCGCTGCCCGCATCGCCGACACGACGTCGTCAATCGAGTTGGCTTGAACGATGCGCTCGGGAAATCGATCAGGCACGTTGGCGTTCCACATGGTGTCTCGTCGCGCTGCCTCGTAGCCAAGGTCACCGGGAACGAGCGTGTGGCCAACGAGAGGTGAACGATGAGCCACTGCTACTCCAGCCCGAGCAGCGTTAACGGGAATGGGCGCCACGGAGCGAATTCCTGCGGCACTGCTGCGAGCCGCTCGGCCTTGCGTGCGTTCACGCCCAGCAACCGAAGTAAGTGGGTGACGACCGCAGGGATGGCATCGAGCTCAAGCCGGCCTCGGTAAAGATCCATCGAGGCACCCACGACCGTTCCTACGTAGATGGTCGCCACGACCTGAAAGTCGGAGACCGTGAACACACCCGCGTCAACGCCTACCGCGATGTCCTGAAGCAGATGAGCACGCATTCCGCTGATGAGCAGGTCGATCGGGACCCCCGACTCAAAGAGCAACCGCCCAGCATGTGGCTGGCATGACGACATCATGAGCGTCTGCTTCGCCGACCGAGCAACCACCTCAGTGTGGTCAGCAGCGCCCTCGATCACCGTCTGAAGCACCCGCGCGTGCTCAAGCAGAGCGACGACCCCGACCGCCTCGATAGCCTCGCCTAGGGACTGGAAGTAGTTGTAGAACGTCCCCTGAGCCACACCGGCCCGTTCGACGATTTGCGGCACCGAGAGAACGGTCACCTCAGGATCGAGGAGGAGTTCCTGCACAGCTACCAGCAGGGAATCACGTGTGCGTTCCCTCTTGGTCACCGTGGCTTCGCCCATGAAGTGAGTCTTCCACACGGGTGCGCTACATCTGACTCGTTGTCACTCACGGATCTACGCGACGGCCGCGACGTGCTTCCGCTGCCGATGAATTCGATCGCGATCCCACCAGAATGCAATCGCCAACAGCACCAGCTTGAGGGACCCGGTGGTGACGTTGTACCACTCCTGGACGCTGAGCATCCCGATCAGATCGAGCATGAGGTACGTCAGCACCACCGCGTAGGCGGCCAATCGCACTTTCGGCAAACCCCGCTGCAGAATGATTGCAGCGCAGACAATTTTGAGGGTCGCCAGACCGTAGGTGCCAATGAAGGTGGGCACACCAATTTCACCCGCGAGCCGGGCGGACGAGGTGGGATCGCGCAGAGTCAAAACACTCGAGTAGACCAGCACGGCACACAGAGCGATGGTGGCAGCCCAGTATCGACCGCGATTCCACGTAGGGGCATCGTCCTTGGACATGTCGACTCCCATTCCTTCTCGTTAGCCCGCGATCGCTAGTTCATGACCATGCTGGCTGGAAGCTCCGCCGGAGTTCCGCGGAAGCAACCAATCGAGTACGGGAACTCGGTGTTCACGTGGTAGTGGTACATGTACTTCCTCACGCCATCCCACATGACCCAACCGCGGTGTCCGTGGCACACATCAAGCTGGCTGTTGCGAACGAGGTTTCCGCTCTCACCAAAAGGCCCGTAGATGCCGAAGCCATCGAGTGCGTAGCCGTAGAGGGGCGATGGCCGACCAGCCGCTCCCTGATTCGGGAAGCACTTCCAGGAGTAGCCGTGGTAGTGGTACATGCCCGCGAAGGGGTGACCCCAGCAGCGGTCAGTCGGAAGCGCTGCATTGGGGTCGAAGATCTGCAGCTGCGCGTTGGGGGCCACTTCGGCGTGCCAGGCACCGCCGGTTTGCGTGGCGATGCCCACGGTGAGTTGGTTGATGCACGTCGG
>WLOZ01000237.1 GCA_009699025.1 Actinomycetota bacterium | reverse complement strand
TTTCACGACTACAAGGGACTGGGATTCTTTCCCTTGTCAGCCAAGCGTCAGGGGCTGGCCTTCTCCAACACCCGCATGGTGGTGCAGCTGCACGGCCCAACCCGCTGGACGCTCGACGCCAACCAAGCTGCTTTCAGCAGTCGCGACCAGTTGGTCGTTGACTTCATGGAGCGGCGCAGTATGGGGTGGGCCGATGAACTCATTAGTCCAAGCCACTACCTCGTTGAGTGGCTGCGCACGGCGGCGCTTATCGATGCTGACACTGAGGTGCGGGTCATTAAGAATGCCAACTCGCACCTCGCCGAGAGCCTCGGCGTGGGCTCCATGGGCGGGGGAGGCTCCCTCGAAACGGAGGCGCTGAGCAACCCCGAACCGCTGAGGGAGATCGTGCTCTTTGCCCGTCACGAGGACCGCAAGGGGTTCACCACGTTCTGCGATGCGATTGACCTGATCGCAGACGAGCTCACCGAGGCGGGCGTTACCGTGACGTTCTTGGGGGCATGGGGCGCCATCGCTGGGCGTCCATCGCCCCTGGTTCTCTTCGAGAGGGCCCGGCGATGGACGATGCCACTGCTGGTGTTGCCCGGCCTTGGTCGTGCCGATGCAGCGAGTTACCTCACGGCGCGGCCCGGTGCGTTGGTGGTGGTGCCGTCAGCAGTCGAGAACTCTCCGTATGCGGTGTCCGAGGCGTTGGCCCTGCGGCTTCCGGTTCTCACCAGCTCGAACGGCGGTGCCCGTGAGCTCATCTCGTCCGACTGCTGGACTACATCACTCTTCGACGGCACCGCCGAAGGGCTGGCTGCGGCCGTTCGTGAGCGGTGCGACAACGGTGTTGCCGCGTCGCAGCCGGCCACGAGTTCGCAGAATGTCGACCAGGCATGGCTGAACTTCCACGAGGACCAGTCAGTGCTGGTGTCACGGGGCCCGAAGTCGAGGCAGCGTCCTTCGAACGCCGCTGAGCGCCCGCTCGTCACTGTCGGAATCACTCACTTCGAGCGCCCCCTGCTCATGCTCGACGCCGTGATGTCGATGCTGCGGCAGGACTACGAGAACATCGAAATCGTCGTGGTCGACGATGGAAGCCGCATGCCCGGCACCATTGAACTTCTGGCTGATCTCGAGCCCACTCTCGTGGGGCTTGGAGTGCGCCTGGTGCGTCGGCCCAACGGCTACCTTGGGGCGGCGCGCAACACGGTGCTTCAGGAGGCTCGTGGCACCTACGTGCTCTTCCTCGACGATGATGACATCGCCTTCCCCTCTCTAGTCAGCACGCTCGTCGAAGCCGCTCAGTGCACGTCCTCGGCTGCGGTGGTCGCGCTGAACCTATTCATGCAGGAACACACTCGCCCCACGTGGCGCAGCAGGCCAGAGACCTTCGACGAACCCGTCGCGTACGTACCGGTCGGCGGGCCCGTGTCGGTGGGCGCCATCGAGAACACGCTTGGGGCGGCGACGGCCCTGTTCAGCGTCGATGCGCTGAGGTCGGTGGATGGCTACACGGAGATTCGAGGGGTCGGCCACGAGGATCACGAGCTGTACCTGCGGCTCCTGCAGGCGGGGTACCACATCGATGTGTGCCCGCGGCCGCTCTACCTCTACTCAGTCGGCAAGCCGAGCATGATGGTACGCACGTCGCCGCTGGCCAATGCCTCGCGCGTCGTTAAGGCGGTAGACACGAGTCGTGATCCGGAAGCGTGGGGCGATCTTGTCGCAACGGTTGCCGGGGCAGAGGCTGTGGTGAATGCGTCAAATCGAGCCCGGTACGAGTATCAGCAGGGCCAGCATGCGGTTGAGGCGCTCGCGCTCTTCGATCGCAATCTCAACGATGACGAGGTACTTCAGGCCCTGAGTGAGTTGGCCCGGGCATCGGGCGAGCTCCATCTGGCCGCCGAGCTGAGTCGATCGCGGGTTGTTCTCACGCGGCTTGTCAAGCGCAATCCAGTGATTCAGCCCAGCGTTGCGCTCGGTGCCGCGAGTTCGGCGAGCCACGTCGTCGACACCGTGAGTTCCAGTCAGCTGGCGCTGCTGATGATGCGCGCCTGCCAGAACACCGACGAGGCTGAGGCGCTCACCGTCGCTCGCCTGCAGTGCCCCGACGACGGGGTGGTCTCGGCGCTCCTCGGGCTCGACGTCGCCTTGGCCAGGGCCGTGAAGTCGCCGGGTCTTGCACGCGTGATTGATGTCGTTGCCCTCGGGGTCCCGCTCGAACCCGAGCCTGGTTCAGCGGGCGATGTACTCGGCGCAATCGTCGAGATGTGTCGCTCCGAGGGCGAGGGACTCGAGACCCGCCTTGCGCGGGCGCGCGAGCGCGATTCGTCGGAGTACCTTGCGCGCAATCTCGACGTGCGTACGGAGGTGGAGGCGGGGGCGTTGGAGTCGGCGGCGTACCACTTCCACACGTACGGTGCGGCCGAGGGCCGGGTTGGCTTCCAGCGAACCGCCGCGCTCGAGGCAGCGCTTGTCGACTTCGCCTTCCTCGTCGACAGTCTCGATCCCGGACGAATCCGAAGTACTCGTTGGTCTGGGATAGCCCGTGACCGTTGTCCCCGAACGGGCTGAGATCGATCAATGACGATCCGACTGCTGCGCTCGTGCACACCTCTCGGCCCCTATCTCACTCCGCCGCCTGATCCGGGGGCCGCCATTGTGGGCTCCTACAGTGGCAACCTCGGGAATCTCCTTTTTGACCAGTTGCTGGCCGACGAACTGGTGGCTGACTCCGTGGGGCACGTGGTCGATGAGCGTGCCGTCGGCTGCACTGTGATCGTCTCCGTGGCCAACTACCTGAGCAGTTTGACCGCACGCCCGACGACGATGTTGGAGCAGTTGGCCTCAGTCGCCCCTGCGGCGCGGGTGATCGTGGCGGGTCTGGGGCTGCAGGCCACCTCACTGCGTGACGTTTTCGACCACGACCGCATAGAGGCGCTCAGGCGCATCGGCGACACGGGGGCGGTGGGAGTTCGTGGGTATGACACGGCGGCGGTGCTGGAGGCGGCCGACGTCACGCGGGGCATCGAGGTGATTGGTTGTCCGTCGCTCTACCGGCTCGTCGAGCGCCGCGTCGACGGGCCGCGCGTCACTCGACCGACACAGATCTTCGTTGCGGCGACCCCGAGCGGTGGCTTTCGAGACGTCGTCTCGCACCTGCTCGAGTTTGGGCGGCGACACGACGCTACCTACGTGGTTCAAACCGAGGCACACTTCCTCGCGGGTTCGAAGGAGCAGATGTGGTCGACGGCGGAGTATCTGGCATCCGGCGCGCCAGGGCTCGACCCGGCGGCCCTCGCTCAGTGGCTTGGGGATGGGGCGAAGGCGTACTGGACATTGCCAGAATGGACCTCAGCCATGGGGCCCGGGGCGCTGTACGTCGGGACCCGGTTCCACTCTGCGGTTGCTGCGCTTCTCGGGGGTGGTCGCGCCCTGCTGATCCCGACCGACCGTCGCACACGTGAGCTGGCGACCTACCACTCGCTTCCCGTGATCGCCCCCGACGACTTCAACCTCGGACTGGAGCCCGACGAACTATGGGCCCTTGCCGATCCGACGGTGACGCTCGGCCGCGCTCAGGCGGTGACCCGTCGCCAGTACGAGTTCTTCCGATCGCACGGCATTCCGCTCCGATCCCCAGCGCCCGACGAGGGGGAGGGCGATGACCGGCGTGCCAACGACTGGGACTCGGTTGCTCGTGTCCTTGGGGCAGGTGAGCCCCGCGCCGGCGCAGGACTTGAAGGTCGAGTCGACGGGCTCCGAAGCGATGTCGAGCTCTGGGCGTGGAACCGACACCCCTTCCTCGTACCGAGCATCAGGAGCGGCGATGTCGCGGCGACTGTGCGTTCGTTGCGCGACATCGCAAATGGACTCGAGCGGTCGTTGGATCAGCGCGCGCCCGTTGCCACCGAGATTGGGTCGGGGATCGTTGACGGATCATCGAGGGTTGGGGTGAGTCGTGGTGCGAGATGGCAGATGAAGAGCACCGGACCGAGATTCCGCAGTCTGGTCATTGTGACCTATGGCCGATCAGGCTCGACGTTGATGCAGGGCATGCTGAACTCCTCGCCCGACACGCTCATCCGAGGTGAGAACAACTTCTTCCTACTCCCGCTCTACCAGGCCTATCAGCGCCTCGAGTGGGCGCATCGCGGCGACGTGGCAGACAGCGCCCGAATCGATGGGGCCCTGTCGGCGTGGTTCGGCGCCGACGAGCTGTCCCCCAGTGCGATGCTCGACGACCTGCGTGCGCTGGTCGAGCGACAGCTGATCGGAAATGCCGCGCCGCGACCCTCGGTGCTCGGCTTCAAGGAGATCCGCTGGCACGATGTGCCGCCCGCTGACTGGCCGGCGATGGTCGAGTGGATGGAGCAGATGTTTCCCGACGTCGGGTTCGTGCTGCATCGGCGCGACCTCGGTGAGGTGCGGCGGTCTGGGTGGTGGGCCACC
>WLOZ01000236.1 GCA_009699025.1 Actinomycetota bacterium | reverse complement strand
GTTGCCCTCGCGTGCGATCAGATCGATCTCACCATCGGGGCAGCGCCAGTTGCGCGCGACCACCTCCCATCCGTCGGCCGTGAGACGACGAGCCACGAGGTCCTCTCCGAAACGGCCGACCGCGGCGCGCGAGTTCATGGGTAGCCCCCTTCGACGTGTCCGTGCAGGAGCACGGACCAGCCGAGTGTCGCGGCGAACTTCACCATTGGGTCGACACACTCCGCCGCCTGTGGACAGGGCCGGATTGGAGAGGGTGTGGACACACCTCGCCGTCGGCAGTGGCAGCGCTCGAGTGGGGCTCAGTCGCCCTCGACAGCACCCTCATCGCGAGCCGGCAGGTTCCACGACACGCGGTGCAGCACGGTAGGGCCGTGCCGCCTCAGGGCCTCGAGGTGCTCGGGGCTCGCGTAGCCCTTGTTCTCGCTCCACCCGAACTCGGGAAAGCGTGGGGCGAGCTCAACCATCAGGGCGTCGCGCTGCACCTTGGCCAACACCGACGCGGCGGCCACCGCCGAGCAGGTGAGGTCGGCCTTCACTCGCGTCACCACGCGCGGCGCCGCGAAGGGCAGCGCGCCCGAGTCGTGGTCGGCTTCCTCGTTGTCGACGGCGAAAAGGTCACCCTGCACCGCCGGCCGGGTGAGCCAGTCGTGGGCGCCATCGAGCAGCACTAGGTCGGGTACGACGTCAAGCTCGGCAAGCGCCCTCTCACCTGCCAGTCGTAGGGCGGCCGTGAGCCCGACGTGATCAATCTCGTCGGACGATGCGCTGCCCACCGCCCACGACAGGCACCAGCGCCGGATCAGTGGCTGCAGGGCCACGCGGGCGTCGGGCGCGAGCAGCTTGGAGTCTCGTAGTCCGGCTGGCGCGGTTGCTGTCGACCTATCGACCACCACGACCCCCACCATGACCGGGCCCGCGAGGGCCCCCCTGCCCACTTCGTCGATGGCAGCCAGCCGCGACGACCCTGACCGCAGCAGCTCACGCTCAAACCGCAGGGTCGGCGCCTTCACTCTCCCGGAACCGCCTTGCCAGCACCGGCCGGCGGCAGGGTGGGCACCGGCTTGCCCGCCCTGGCGTCGAGCGCCGGGTTGGTGAAGACGGTCGGCGTGCCCAGCGTTCCGGCGCTGATCAGCGGCCACACCACCACGACAACCTTGCCCACGACATTGCCCACGGGCACACCGCCGGAGTTGTCTTCGAGGTGGTATCGCGAGTCGCGCGAGTTGCTGCGGTTGTCGCCCATGACGAACACCGCTCCGGGCGGCACGGTGACGTCGAAGTCGACCTGGTCGGTGGTGTCGCCCGGCTTAATGTAGGCCGACTCGTTGAGCCCGACCCCGTTCACCACGATGCGACCCTTGGCGTCGCAGCACTGGATTCGGTCGCCTGCCACGCCGATCACGCGCTTGACGAGGTCCTGGCCCGAGCTGCTCGGCAGCAGGCCCACGAAGGTGAGCGCCTCGCGAATCACTCCGGAAGCGCCCGTGGCGGGCACTGGGTCGGGCAGCCAGCCGCCCGGGTCGCGGAACACCACGACGTCGCCCCGCTGAACGCCGGCGATGGAGGTGGTGATCTTCGAGGCGATGATCCGGTCACTGACGCGGAGAGTGTCTTCCATCGACTCGCTGGGCACGTAGAACGCCTGAACGAGGAAGGTGCGCACGAGGATCGACAGAATCAGGGCTGAGCCCACGATAATGCCGACCTCACGCAGCAACCCACCCTTGCGCTCTGACTGGGCACGGTGTGACGCGACCCGTGACGAGGCGGTGCCGCCACCCTCGTCGCTGGCCGCGGTCACCTAGGTCTCCCGTCGCTGTGTCGACCACGCGAAGGCGTGGCCCGTGTCACTCCGAGGAGGTCTCGACCGCTTCGACCGCTTCGACTGATTCGACTGATTCGATGGGCTCAACCGACTGCACTGGCTCAGCCCGCACGGAGGAAGGACGGCCGATAGCGTCGCGCTTCTCCTTGATCTTGGCCTTCTTGCCGCGAAGCTCACGGAGGTAGTAGAGCTTGGCGCGGCGCACGTCGCCGCGGGTGACCAGTTCGATGTGGTCGATGATCGGCGTGTGTACCGGGAAGGTGCGCTCGACTCCGACCCCGAACGAAATCTTGCGAACGGTGAAGGTTTCGCGCACTCCGCCGCCGTGGCGGCCAATGACGACCCCCTGGTAAACCTGGATGCGCGAGCGGTTGCCCTCGACGACCTTGACGTGCACCTTGACGGTGTCGCCGGCGCGGAAGGAGGGAATGCCACTCTTGAGTGACTGAACGTCAAGCATGTCGAGCGTCTGCATGGTGAACTCATTCCTTCGTGGCGCACCGCAGGACGGCCACGGCAATCGAGGGGGAACTCCGGCGGCCATGCTCCCCTGCGGCGGGGCGTTCGACCACCTTCGTCTTCGACGCTCAGTGTGCCACAGCGGGAACTCAGACCCCAATCAGGGCTGGTCGGCGGCCACATCGAGGTCGGCGACCAGTTCGGGCCGCCTGTCGGCCGTGCGCTCAACCGCGCGCTCACGACGCCATCGCGCGATGGCTGCGTGGTCTCCTGATCGCAGCACGTCGGGAACGGCCAAGCCGCGCCACTCGGAAGGCTTGGTGTAGACCGGGCCCTCGAGCACAGCCTCGGCGCGACCGGGGGCGAACGAGTCGTCGGGGGCACTTTCCGAGTTGCCCAGTACCCCGGGAATCAGCCGCGCCACCGCCTCGACGATGACCAGGGCCGCCGCCTCTCCACCCGCAAGCACGTAGTCGCCAATGCTGAGCTCATCAACGCGGCATCGCGCGGAATAATGATCGATCACCCGCTGGTCGATTCCCTCGTATCTGCCGCAGGCGATGACCAGCCAGGGATCAGCTGACAGCTCAGCGGCGACCGCTTGGGTGAGCGGCCGGCCGCTGGGGGTCGGCACCACGAGTCGGGGCACGCCCTCCCCCGACTCGAGAATCACATCGAGTAACTCACCCCAGGGCTCAGGTTTCATCACCATGCCCGGCCCGCCACCGTAGGGCGAATCGTCAACCGTGCGGTGTCGATCGTGCGCGTGATCGCGGAGGTCGTGCACGCGCACTGTGAGCACCCCGGCCTCGACGGCCTTACCCACGAGCGAAAGCCCGAGGGGGGCCAGGTAGTCGGGGAAGATCGAGACGACGTCGATGCGCATCGAGCTCACCCGGACCCGTCGGGCCCCTGATCGCCTTCGGGGGCGTCGGGGTCGTCGGGGTCGTCGGGGTCGTCGAGGTCGACCAGCAGTCCGGCGGGCGGGGTGACCACCACGCGCCTGCCCTCGAGGTCGACCAGCGGCACGAACTCGCTGATGAAGGGAATGAGCACCTCAGTGTCGTCAGCCCGGGTTACGACCAGCATGTCGTGCGCGGGCAGGTGCGAGATCTCTGTGAGCTCGCCCACGAGGGTTCCGTCGGCCTCCTCGACCCGCAGGCCCACGAGTTGACGGTCGTAGTATTCGTCGTCACCCTCGGGAAGTTCGTCGTCGACAACATCGACCTCCAGGGTGGTGCCACGAACCGCCTCAGCGGCAGTGCGGTCGTCGACTCCGACCAGGTGCACCAGCAGCCGTCCGGAGTGCCACCTCATCCACTCGACCGTCAGGGTGGGGTGGATCGCCGAGTCGGTGTGCAGCACTGCCCCAGCCTCAAAGCGACGGTCGGGCTCGTCGGTGCGTACCTCGACCGAGAGGTCTCCGCGGATGCCGTGGGCCCGGCCGAGCCGCCCCACGACAACCCGCACCGAACTCCTAGCGCTCGTGCTGGTCGAGGAAGTCGATGCGCACGCCGCGACCGTTGGTGAGCGCACCGAGAACGGTGCGCAGCGCGGTGGCGGTGCGACCGGACCGACCGATGACTCGACCCATGTCGTCGGGGTGCACGCGCACCTCGAGGGTCTGCCCGCGGTCGTCACGACCACGACGCGTGCGCACGCTCACGTCGTTGGGGTTGTCGACGATTCCTCGAACCAGGTGCTCGAGAGCCTCCTCGAGCATGTCAGGCCTCCGTGGACTCAGCGGCCTCAGCAGCGGCCGGCTCAGCCTCAGCAGCGGCCGGCTCAGCCTCAGCCACGACCTCAGCCTCAGCCACGAACTCAGCCTCAGCCACGACCTCAGCCTCAGCCACGACCTCAGCCTCAGCGACCGGCTCAGCCTCAGCAGCGGCTTCAGTCACGGCCTCAGCGACAACCTCAGGCTCAGCAGCGACAGGCTCAGCCTTGACCGGTGCCTCCCACTTTTCCTCGGCGGCCTTGACACCATCTTCGACCGCGGCAGCGAACACGAGTCGCTTGTCGACACGGGCCTCGGCGACCCTCAGCGTTCCCTCGGCACCCGGGAGGCCCTTGAACTTCTGCCAGTCACCGGTGACCTTGAGGATGGCCATCACCGGCTCGGTGGGCTGTGCGCCCACTCCGAGCCAGTACTGTG
>WLOZ01000235.1 GCA_009699025.1 Actinomycetota bacterium | reverse complement strand
GGTGCGCCGCACACATGAGGCGGTGCGCGCGGGCGCGCACCTGGTGGCCTTCCCCGAGATGGTGCTCACCGGATACCCCGTGGAAGACCTCGCGCTGCGGCGTTCATTCCAGCGAGCCTCGCGCGCAGCGCTCCACTCGGTTGCGGCGCGACTGGCCGATGAGGGCCTCGGCGGAACCCCCGTGGTGGTCGGCTATCTCGACCACGACGAAGCGGCAGCCGCCCAACTCGGTGTGCCCCGCGGGGCGCCCATGAACGCGGCAGCGGTGCTGCACGGTGGTCGTGTGGTGGCCCGGTACGCCAAGCACCACCTGCCCAACTACGGGGTGTTCGACGAGTTCCGCTACTTCGTGTCAGGAACACGCCAGACCGTGGTGCGGGTACATGGCATCGACGTCGCGCTCGCCATCTGCGAAGACCTCTGGCAGGACGGCGGCCCTGTTGCTGCCGTGGCCGAGTCGGGCGCCGGACTTCTGCTCGTGATCAACGGCTCGCCGTACGAGTCCGACAAGGACGACCTGCGCCGAGAGCTGTGCGCCACGCGCGCGCGGGAGGCTGGGTGCGCGCTGGCCTACGTCAATATGGTGGGCGGTCAGGACGAACTGGTTTTCGACGGCGACTCGCTCGTGGTCGACCTTCGCGGCGAGGTCGTGAGCCGGGCGCCTCAGTTCGAGGAGGCACTGCTCATTGTCGACCTCGACCTCCCGGCAGCCGGTGAGTCCACCCGGCTTCCCGACGGCGAGGCGATCACGGTCATCAGTGCGGTCACGCTTCCTCCCTACGCCGCGCTTACCGCCACCGTTGCCACGCACACCGACAGCGACGAGGAGATTTACTCGGCGCTGGTGCTTGCCCTGCGCGACTACGTGAGCAAGAACGGCTTCAGCAGCGTGGTACTCGGCCTCTCGGGCGGCATCGATTCAGCCCTCGTCGCCGCGATCGCGGTTGACGCGCTCGGCGCCGAGAACGTGTACGGGGTCTCGATGCCCTCGGTGCACTCGTCCCAGCACTCACGCGACGATGCCGCCGACATGGCTGCTCGCACGGGACTGCACCTTCGCTCCGTCGCGATCGCATCGATGGTCAACGCCTTCGAGTATGAGCTCGGGCTTACCGGGCTGGCGGCCGAGAACCTTCAGGCTCGGGTCCGCGGAGTCATCCTCATGGGGATCTCTAACCAGGAGGGTCACCTGGTGCTCGCCACCGGGAACAAGAGCGAGCTTGCGGTGGGTTACTCCACCATCTACGGCGACGCCGTTGGGGCCTACGCACCGATCAAGGATGTTGCCAAGACCCGCGTGTGGGCGCTGTCCACCTGGCGCAACGCACGCGCGGCGGAGCGAGGGCAGACTCCTCCCATCCCGCCGAGCAGCATCACCAAGGAGCCCAGCGCCGAGCTGCGCCCGGGGCAGTTCGACACCGACTCGCTTCCTGACTACGCGGTGCTTGACGATGTGCTCGACGACTACGTCGAGCGTGACCTCAGCGCCGCCGACCTCATTGCCCAGGGTTTCGACCCCGACCTCGTGCACCGCGTGCTGCGGCTTACCGACACCGCCGAGTACAAGCGAAGGCAGTATCCGCCCGGCACCAAGATTTCGCCACGCGCCTTTGGCCGCGACCGCCGCCTGCCCATCACCAGCCGGTGGCGCGAGGAGGGCTGAGCCTCAGCTCGTTGTCGCGGTGGCCGGCGACCCCGCCACCCCGGCGAGGAGAACGTCGACGATCGCACTGGCGGTGGTTGCGTCTGCAACTCGCCGGCTCGGCGGGATCATCATCACCATGGCAACCATGGGCGCGGTAAACATCGACACGAGCAGCTCGACATCGACGTCGGCGCGAATGTCTCCTAACGTCACGCCCCGCTCGATCACGCGCCGCGCACGCGAGCGACGCACCTCGACCACACGGTCGTAATAGATCTCGAACAGATCTGGGCTGGCGTGGGCCTGGCTGAGTAGCTGCGGCAGGCAGCGATCGGTGACGCCCTCGACCGCCCTGACCCTGATGGCCTCAACGATGGTCACGAGCGCGTCGCGGGTTGAGGCGCCCTCCGGCGGCTCAACCAGGCCGTCGTTGAGGGTCGAGAGAGCGTCGGCGAGCAGGTCGTGAGCGCCGGTGAAGCGGCGGTAGATCGTCGACTTGGCAACACCGGCCCGATGGGCCACGGCCTCCATGCTGAACGCGGCGATACCGTCTTCTGCCAGCACCTGGAGGGCCGCCGATGTGATGGCACGATCGGCCTCCTCGCTACGTGGGCGGCCGCGCGGTGGGACAGCTGCCCCCGCAGCAGCACCGATGATGTGAGTCATGTGTTAACCCCGGTCGCGCGGCTCAACGTCGAGCTCTAGCGGGGCCTCGTCGACGTGGGCTAGGTGCTCGGGATCTTCGACCACCAGGTGCACCTGGTGCAGGGCGTCGGCCTCACCGTCGGCCTCGACGCGGCCGCCGGGTACGACGCTTGGCGGTGCCACCGATCCGCCGGCTGACCAGGAGGCCGCCTCAGCGTTGGCGGGCAGCCACACCAGAAACACGATGAGCGCGAGCACTAAAAGTCCGAGCGCGATAAAGGAGGCGGTGTGCAGGGCAGGCATGAAGGCGTCGGCCGCTGCGAGTCTGAGCTGGTCGGCCGCTGCCGTGGCACCAGCCGCCTCGAGGCGGTCGGCGACCCCATAGGCGCCACCGATGCTCTCGGTGGCGGCCGACACGGCCCGCTCCCTCGCGTCGACAGGCATGCCCGGCCCGAGCAGGCCGTCGACCACGGACGACGAGATCTTGCTCGAGTACACGGTGCTGAAGACCGACGACAGCGTGGCGACGCCGAGTACCGCGGCCACCTGGCGCACCGTGTTCTGCACCGCCGATCCTGATCCCGACCGTGCTGGCGGGGTGGCGAGCGTCATGCGCGTGGTCGCGGGCGCGATCACGTTTCCGAGTCCCGAGCCGAAGATGAAGCCGAACAGCAGGATGTACCAGACCGGCGAGGTGCTGCTGAGCTGAGTGATGAAGAACATGCCGATGATCGCGAGCACCAGCCCGGTGGGGATCACCCGCCGGGCGCCGAACCTAGCCACGAGTTTGGAGCTTCGGGGGGCCGCGATGACCTGGCCGACCGCGAACGACAGTGTGAGCGCACCCGACTGCAGGGGCGACCAACCCCGCACATCCTGGTAGTAGAACGAGAGGAACACCAAGGCCCCCGACAGCGCGGCGAACGAGAGCGACACCCCCACCAGAGCCGCCGAGAAGGACCTGATCTTGAACAGGCTCAGGTCGAGTGAGGGGTGGTCGGAACGGGCCTCGTAGATCAGGAAGGCACCAATGACCAGCACGCCGAATCCCATGTAGGCGTAGGTGCTGGGCTCGTCCCAGCTCCCCTCCTGGATTCCGTAGACGAGCGAGAGCATGCCAACCACCGACAGCACCAGACCCAGCGGATCAAGTCGGCCCGGGTGCGGGTTCTTCGACTCGGGGACGAGCCTCCAGATGCCGACCAGACCCGCGATGACGATGGGCACGTTGATCAGGAACACCGAACCCCAATCGTTGCCGATCAGCCAGTGGAACCACTGTGGGTGCTCGAGCAGGAACCCGCCGAGTAGCGGGCCGAGAGCGACAGCGCCGCCCACCGCGGCCGCCCAGACGCCAATGGCCTTGCCACGCTCCTGCGGCGGGAAGATTACCGTGATGATGGCCAGCGACACCGGCAGCACCGACGCACCGCCAATGCCCATCAGTGCCCTGAAGCCGATGAGCTGCTCGGGTGATGTCGCGAAGGCCGACAGCGTCGATGCCGCCGCAAAGAGCACGAGGCCAATCATGAGGATGCGCTTGCGGCCAAACCGGTCTCCCAGCACCCCCCACGTGAAGAGCAGGGCCGCGAATACTAGCGAGTAGCCGTTGATGGCCCAGATCAGCTGGTCCTGAGTGGCTCCGAGGTCGTCTTGAATCGTCTTGAGCGCGACATTCAGCACCGTGTTGTCGAGCACCACCACCAGGATGCTGACGACGAGTACGCTCAGCGCCTTCCAGCGCTGCGGGTACGCCTCCCCCTGCGCGGCAATGCCGGCCGCGGTTGGCATTGCTCCGTGGCTAGGCACCCCGGCCTGCTTCGAGTCGGGCGTGGGCGACGGGAGTTCGGGAGGGGTGTGGGACATGACGCCAATCTAGCCAGTCTCGAAACGATACGCAACTGTATCGTTTCGAATATCACCTCACGTGAGTCCCGTGACGTACGGCCACGTTCGTGACATGATGCTCGTGTCCGGGGACTCCGCCGTGGAGCCTCGAGATAGGAGACATTCGATGTCCGTTCACCCGTCCTCAGGTCCGTTGTTTGCTGCATCACTGGGCGCCTCAGTGCATGAACTACCGCAGCGCCCCGGCCCCTTCTTTGGCATCATGCCCGCCGGCCCGCGCGTCACGATCAGGGACCTCGCCGCCGCCAAGGCAGCACACGTCACCTGGCCGATGATCACCGCCTACG
>WLOZ01000234.1 GCA_009699025.1 Actinomycetota bacterium | reverse complement strand
GGCTGCCGCGGTGGTCGTTGCGGTGCTCATCGGCGTGGCCGGGGCCTTGGCCCTCGACCTGCGCTCGCACTCAGGCTGCGACGGCATCGGGCAGGCGCAAGGGTTCGCTGAGGTCATCGCCGCGGGGTGGACTGTCGAGTGCGCGTCGATCATCACTGACGCGGGAGACGCGCCCCAGGGTTCCGACATCCTGGGCCTGACCGACCCTGCTCGCCGGGTCATCACACTGAAGGAGACCCCGTGGGCCGAGACCCACACTGCGACCCACGAGATCGGGCACGCCCTCGCTGCGATGTACCCGAGCGACTCGGCCCGCCTGTGGTTCACGTCGCGGGTGGGAGCATCGGCGTGGGAGCCGAGATCGGCGATGGACTACGCGCAATCCGGTGCTGAGTCGTTTGCTGAGTCGTACGCGGTGTGCTCACTGGGTGAGCGCACCGAGTCGTCGGGCCAGTACCGCATCGCTTCGTGTGATGACCTGTGGCACGCCCTCGACCTGATGCGCTCTGACACGTCACCGGCCACCATCAGAACACCGTAAGAATTGTCAGCGTTCGGTTCGGAAGGTCGCCCTCACGGTTAGACCGTGGTGAACTGGGGAGAAGGGCGACACGAAGATGTTTCGACCGATGACCGAGGAGACAGTGATGGATACCAGCCAATTCCCGTACGGCCCGCCGCAGATGCCGGCCCAGCCGCCTGTGTCGCCGTGGGGAGCCATGGGTACCAGCGTCCTCGACGCGGCCCCGCCGACGTCGGGTCCCTACGGCTACATCCCGCCGCCCCTCATTCCGACACCGGCTCCCGCCAAGCGCGGGGGCTCCGGCGGCAGGGTGGTTGCCGGCGTTGCCCTAGCGGCGCTGGTCGCCGGTGGGGTGGGTGGCTACGTCGGATCCACCGTCGCCAACCGTAACTCGACCACTGTGGCGTCGACCACGATCACCACCTCCGGTGGCACGTCGGGTGGCGCGATGTCGCGCCCGGCCAATGGCTCGGTGGCGTCGGTTGCCGCCGCAGTGAGCCCGTCGGTGGTCAAGATCGAGGCGAGCAGCGGGGACACTGGCGGTACCGGCACTGGATTCATCATCAAGTCCGACGGATACATCCTCACCAACAATCACGTGACCGCACCCGGCGCCCAGGGCACCCTCACCGTGCAGTTCCAAGATGGCTCCACCGCCAAGGCCACGCTCATTGGTGCCAGTCCGGCTTACGACGTCGCGGTGATCAAGGTCGACATGACGGGGCTGCCCGCCGTGAAGATCGGCGACGCGAACAACGTCCAGGTGGGTGACACCGCGATTGCGATCGGGTCGCCCCTGGGCCTTGAGGGAACGGTAACCGCGGGCATCATCAGTGCGCTCAACCGGCCCGTTACCGCCGGTGGTAATGGCGAGGAGACGTCGTACATCAATGCGATCCAGACCGACGCACCAATCAACCCGGGCAACTCCGGTGGCCCGCTGGTCAACGCCGCCGCCGAGGTCATCGGCATCAACTCGGCCATCGCGGCCATGCCGTCGGCGTCGGGAGGCCAGACCGGCTCGATCGGGCTCGGCTTCGCGATTCCCATTGACACCGCCATCAGGCTTGCCAACGAGATCATCAGCACCGGCAAGGCGACCACGCCGATCATGGGTGTCAAGCTCGATATGAGCGCCGGTTCGGCGACGATCAGCGAGGTCACGCCGGGAGGCCCTGGCGCCGCGGCCGGACTTCAGGCGGGCGACATCGTGGTGAGCGTCAACGGCAAGAAGGTGGGCTCCAGCACCGACCTCATCGTGGCGGTGCGCTCGAACCAGCCGGGCGACCAGGTCAAGCTGAGGGTGGAGCGTAGCGGCAGCCCCGTTGAGGTGACCCTGACGTTGGGCTCGCAGTAGTTCTAGGGGCTCGAAGGCTGATCCCCCGCGGCGCTGGTCGCGGGGGATCAGTGCAGTGGTGGCGTCGTGTGAGGATGGGGTTGTGAAGAGTTCCCTACGGTGGCTGCTTGCCGGCGGCATCATCGTGGTGGTGTGCGTGCTGATGATCGTGGTCGGGCTCCAGCTCGTGGGCAGTCTGTCGTCGCGTAGCGGCGGGGTGGTAGTTCGGCCTCAGCAGACGATGCCCGAGGCGTATCGCGCCCTCATCGTGTCGTCGGCCGCGCGCTGTCCCCAGCTGCCCACCTCGATATTCGCCGCCCAAATCGCCACCGAGAGTGGGTGGGATCCGCGGGCCGAGAGTGGTGCCGGAGCCCAGGGCATCGCCCAGTTCATCCCTCAGACGTGGAAGGACTACGGAATCGACGCCAACAAGGATGGCGTCACCGACGTGTTCGACCCCGCTGACGCGATTCCGTCGGCCGCCGACTTCATGTGCGGTCTCTTCGACGAGGTGAAGTCAGTGCCCGGCAACCCGGTCGCGCTCGCACTCGCCGCCTACAATGCGGGCCCGAGCCGGGTTCGCAAATACAAGGGCATCCCGCCCTTTCGCGAGACGGAAGACTACGTTGCCAAGATCCTCGGCCGGGCGGCTGCTGAGCCCTTCGTGTCGCTCGACGGCCCCCAGCGAACCTAGTAGCCCGTCGAGCCGTCGATTTCCTCGCGGATCAGGTCGGCATGCCCGAGGTGTCGCGCGTACTCCTCAACCATGTGCACCATCACCCAGCGAACGTCACGCGTGAGCATGGTTCCGGCGCGGTTGGCGAAGGTCAGCGTCTGATCGAACGGGCGGGTGGCCATCACGGCGCGCGAGTGGTCGCACTCGGCGGCGAACAGCGCGAAGTCGGCGGCGCCGTCGGCATCGTCGACCCCCGCGAAGTCGGTGTCGCCGTCGGCGAGCCAATAGTGGAAGGGCGCGTCCTCGCCGCTGATGCGGTTGCGGTACCACGCGCGCTCGACGTCGGTGAGGTGCCGCACGAGCCCGAGCAGCGATATCGGGGTTGACGCGATGGGCCGCAGGCGCAACTGCTCGAGCGTGAGGCCTCCGCACTTCCAGAGCAGGGTGGCTCGGTAGAAATCGAGCCAGCTGGTGAGCGCCGCGTGCTCGTCACCGAAGGGCACGGGCTCGGGTCGCTCGACCTCGGGCGCGGTCCATGCCATGTCAGGACTGCTCGGAAGTCGCGGCCGCGCGGGCCTCGATCTCGCGCTGCCGCACGACGCTCGCGGGCACTCCGGCGATGGCCCAGTCACCCGGGTTGGCCACGTGCACCACTCCGCGCACGTGCGCTGGGTCGACGCCGAGAGTCTCAGCGAGCAGGGCGGTGAAGCCCGCGAGCAGTCGGTGCCGCTGCTCGACCGGGCGACCCTCCATCAGCCAGAACGTGAAGAACGGGGCGGTGGCCCCCGACTCGCTCACCAGCGCGTCGCCCACACACACGCGACTGGCTGGTCGCTCGTCGGCGAACACGCGGATGCGCTCGACGGGTGATTCGGTGACCTCGGCGAACAGTTGAGCGGAGCGCAGGAGCAACTCGCCGATGGCGAAGTCGTCGTGCTGGCCCGCCACGAGTTGGTAGGTGAGAATCGGCATGCGGCTGTCCCTCTCGGCTGTGGGCGTACGTGCCGATGATGGCACGCGCAGAGCGGGCACGATCGCCGAAGGGCTACCTTGTGCCACATGGCGCAGCGCATCGCAGTAGTGACCGGGGCCTCGGGCCACCTCGGGCGGCATCTGGTTGCCGGGCTAACGGCCCGTGGGCTCAGCGTGCTGGCCGTGTCGCGGTCGGGTGCGGCGCCGGGTGTGGGCGAGGCGGCGTCGCTCGCTGCTGATCTGTCGCGCGACGATGTGGTTGATGTGGTGCGGGCAGCCCTGCCCGACGGCGAGCTGGCGATGCTGGTGCATGCCGCGGGACTGCCTGGCTCGTCGGGCGTGGCGACGGTGGAACCTGGGCTTCCGGCGGTGGCGGTCGACCTCAAGGTGGGCGGGCTGCTGCGATTACTGAGGGCTGTCGACGACCGCATCGTCGACCACTCGCGCATCGTGGCCGTGGGCGGGCACCTCGGTAGCGAACCCACCGAGCACGCGCCATTAGCCGGCATTGCGAACGCGGCGCTGGCGAGCGTGGTGCGACAGCTTGTGGGCCCCCTCGGGCGTCGGGGCGCCACGGTGCACCTAGTGGCGCCGGGACCCTTCGAGAGCCCGCGCACCGAGCGTCTCATCGCATCGAAGGCCGCGGGCGAGGGAGTCTCGGTCGACCAGATGCGCGAGGCGATGATCGCCGACACCCCACTCGGTCGCATGCCCACCGCCGAGGAGGTGGCCGCGATCATCGTGGGGCTGCTCGATCCGGCGGCCGACCTGCTCACCGGCTCGACGCTCGCCCTCGACGCTGGGCTGCGGCGTGGCCTGTTCTAGGTGCTCTCAACTGCCGTGCGCCGCGACCGGCTCGGGGCCGACCGCTCGCGACATGAGGCACAGGTCGTAGGCCCGCCGCGCTGTGGCCTCGCGCGTGGAGGTGCCAAGCAGTTGCATGGCGCGATGGATCTCGACCTTCACCAGTGACTGGGAGATG
>WLOZ01000233.1 GCA_009699025.1 Actinomycetota bacterium | reverse complement strand
GCGAATACACCGCCGCTGCCGTGCTTGCGTTCGCCTATGAGCAGCGCATAGCGGTGCTGGACACCAACGTGCGCCGAGTGCTCGCCCGAGTGCTCGACGGCACCGAGCGCGCACCAGCCTCAATGACCAACCCCGAGCGGGCACGGGCCGCCGCGCTGCTTCCGACCGACGCCATTGAGTCGGCCCGGTGGTCGGTGGCCGTCATGGAGCTTGGCGCACTGGTGTGCTCAGCGGCGAGCCCCCGCTGCGAAGCCTGCCCGGTGTCGGCGGGGTGCGCATGGCGGGCGCTGGCCCACCCAGCGGCAGCAGCTCCGCCGCGACGCCAGGCCTGGCACGGCACCGACCGACAGTGCCGTGGACAGTTGATGGCACAGTTGCGCGCCAGTCACGAGCCAGTGTCAGGGGCTACTCTGCGGGACCTCTGGGGCGACGATGCTCAGCGCGAGCGCTGCCTTGACAGTCTCATCGACGACCGACTTGTCGACATCGTGAGCGACGACCTCTACTCGTTACCCTCGTAGGCCCACGCCCGGCCGATCTCACCCCACACCGCGATGCCCAACAGGGCCGCACTCCCCCACGGGAAGTACGGCCCTGTCGGATGCGCTGGTGCGACGGACGACTACTCGTCGACGACCGAGTCGGGCTCGGCCACGCCACCCACGATTTCGACCGGGGGCGTGTCAGGCAGCAGCACCTTCGGCTCGCCCTTGAAGGTGAACTGCCGCTCGGCGCCCTCTCCCTCGACGTCGACGACCACGATCTGCGCGGCCTTGAGCTCGCCGAACAGGATCTTCTCGCTGAGCACATCTTCGATCTCGCGTTGAATAGTGCGCCGCAGCGGACGCGCGCCCAGCACAGGGTCGTAGCCCCGCTCGGCGAGCAACGACTTGGCCTCGGTGGTGAGCTCTATCGCCATGTCCTTGTCCTTGAGACGCTCATCGACCTTGGCGATCATCAGGTCGACGATGGTGACGATCTCGTCGCGACTGAGTTGGTGGAAGACCACGATGTCGTCGATGCGGTTGAGAAACTCGGGCCGGAAGTGCTGCTTGAGCTCGTCGTTGACCTTGCTTTTCATCTTCTCGTAGCTGGACATGAGGTCATCGCCCGCGGAGAAGCCGAGGTTGAGGCCCTTGGCGATATCACGGGTTCCGAGGTTGGTGGTCATGATGATGACGGTGTTCTTGAAGTCGACCACCCGGCCCTGTGCATCGGTGAGACGGCCATCTTCGAGAATCTGCAGCAGCGAGTTGAAGATGTCGGGGTGAGCCTTCTCGACCTCGTCGAAGAGCACCACCGAGAACGGCTTGCGCCGCACCTTTTCGGTGAGCTGACCACCCTCCTCGTACCCCACGTAGCCGGGAGGCGAGCCGAAGAGCCGCGACACGGTGTGCTTCTCGGAGTACTCGCTCATGTCGAGCTGGATCAGCGCGCTCTCGTCTCCGAACAGGAATTCGGCAAGAGTCTTGGACAGCTCGGTCTTGCCCACCCCGGAAGGACCGGCGAAGATAAACGAACCGCCCGGACGCTTGGGGTCCTTGAGCCCGGCGCGGGTGCGTCGAATGGCCTGCGACAGGGCGTGGATCGCCGGCTCCTGGCCGATAACCCGCTTGTGCAGCTCCTCCTCCATGCGCAGGAGGCGTGCTGACTCCTCCTCGGTGAGCTTGAACACCGGGATGCCGGTCGCGATCGCGAGAACCTCGGCGATGAGCTCCTCGTCGACCTCGGCCACAACGTCGAGGTCGCCAGCCTTCCACTCGCGCTCGCGCTGGGCCTTCTCGCCCAGCAGAGTCTTCTCCTTGTCGCGCAGGGCGGCGGCCTTCTCAAAGTCCTGCGAGTCGATGGCCGACTCCTTGTCGCGCCGCACGTCGGCGATGCGCTCGTCAAACTCGCGCAGGTCGGGCGGCGCGGTCATACGACGGATGCGCAGACGGGCTCCGGCCTCGTCGATGAGGTCGATTGCCTTATCGGGCAGGAAGCGGTCGTTGATGTAGCGATCGGCCAGCGTGGCTGCACTGACGAGCGCGGCATCGGTGATGCTGACCCGGTGGTGCGCCTCGTAGCGGTCGCGCAGGCCCTTGAGGATCTCAATGGTGTGCGCAAGCGTGGGCTCGGGAACCTGAATGGGCTGGAACCGACGCTCGAGGGCGGCATCCTTCTCGACGTACTTGCGGTACTCGTCGAGAGTGGTTGCGCCGATGGTCTGCAGCTCGCCGCGGGCCAGCATGGGCTTGAGGATGCTGGCGGCGTCGATGGCGCCCTCAGCGGCGCCAGCGCCCACGAGCGTGTGCATCTCGTCGATGAAGAGGATGATGTCGCCGCGGGTGCGAATCTCCTTGAGCACCTTCTTCAGGCGCTCTTCGAAGTCACCGCGGTAGCGGCTGCCGGCGACGAGAGCGCCGAGGTCGAGCGAGTAGAGCTGCTTGTCCTTGAGTGTTTCGGGCACCTCGCCCTTGCAGATCATCTGGGCCAGGCCCTCGACGACGGCAGTTTTGCCGACTCCGGGCTCGCCGATGAGCACGGGATTGTTCTTGGTGCGCCGTGAGAGCACCTGCATCACCCGCTCGATCTCCTTCTCGCGCCCAATGACCGGGTCGAGCTTGCCCTCGCGGGCAGCCTGGGTGAAGTTGCGACCGAACTGGTCGAGCACGAGAGAGGTCGAGGGCGTGCCCTCGGCCGGGCCGCCGGCCGCGGCCGGCTCCTTGCCCTGGTAGCCCGACAGCAGCTGAATGACCTGCTGGCGCACGCGGTTGAGGTCGGCGCCGAGCTTGACCAGCACCTGGGCCGCCACGCCCTCGCCCTCGCGGATCAGGCCCAGCAGGATGTGCTCGGTGCCGATGTAGTTGTGGCCCAGTTGCAGGGCCTCGCGCAGGCTGAGCTCGAGGACCTTCTTAGCGCGAGGAGTGAACGGGATGTGCCCGCTCGGCGCCTGCTGCCCCTGACCGATGATCTCCTCAACCTGCGAGCGCACCGCCTCGAGGGAAATACCTAGGCTTTCGAGGGCCTTGGCCGCGACCCCCTCACCCTCGTGGATGAGCCCGAGCAGAATGTGCTCGGTCCCGATGTAGTTGTGGTTGAGCATGCGGGCCTCTTCTTGCGCCAGCACGACCACTCGCCGGGCCCGATCGGTAAACCTCTCGAACATGCCCATTCTCCTGACGCAACGGCCGAGGACCACTCCCCGGGGAACTCCTATGGTAGACCCGATCCGCGAACCGCACAGTGGCAGTCACGGACCGTCAGGGGTTGTAACCCCTCACCATCGGTGGATGTTCCCTCGGGGAGGGTCCGTCCCTACGCCGAGGGCGAACGCAGCCCGTCAGTGGGAGGCGTCGTAGGCCTCGAGCACAGCCGCCGGGAGACGTCCTCGCTCGGAGGCGAGCAGGCCCTTCTTCTTCGCCCACTCGCGGATAGCGGGAATGTCACGACCCGACGCCGATCCGCGGCTCTGAGTGCGCGAGGTGCGCGCTGAGCGGGAGCGTGTGCCGCGCGAACTGGCACTACTACGAGCGCTGACGCGCCGACCCTTGTCGGTGAACTCCGCGAGCGCCTTGCGCAGGCGTGCCGCATTGGCCTTGGAGAGGTCAATCTCGTAGTTGACGCCGTCGAGGCCGAAGTTGACAGTCTCGTTACCGGTGCCTCCATCGAGGTCGTCGATCAGGATGATCTGGGTTGAGCGAGCCATGTTAACTCCTGTTCCGGTCAGGACCCATGCATATGCAGGGGTCACAGTTATTCCCCCGAATTGATTGAGTAACCACGGAATCGTATAGCACGACAATTCCTTTCACATCATCCCCTCACAATGGGGTTGACCGCCACTTGCATTTTCCGCAGCGGTCGCTGCGGGTGGGCATTCACCACCCCGGCGACGGTGACCTTCGCTCAGAAATCGGCCTGTCGACTCGCTGCTGGGACAGTCCCTTGAGCTACTAGATCCCGAACTGACTCGCGCCCCTGCCGATCACGGCCGAGCCATCGCATGAGGCCTGGGCAACACCGGCTGAGGGCAACCTCGCCCGGACGCTAGGAGGCTACGACTCCCTACCCAGCGAACGCTTCTTCCCAATGACAAGAAGGGTGCTGATCGCAGCGCGTACCGCACCAGCCCCCCAGATCTCCCAGAATGCGCGCGCCCACGGCAACGATGACCAGTTCTGCAGATCGATGGCATACGGGAGGCTCGAAGCCGCCCAGATGACGGCGCCGAGGATGCCGAAGACCACCGCTGGCCTTGCGATGCGCCCGGTCAGGCGATCAATGTGCCAGATCGCCCCCACAGCGAGCAGGGCACACCCGGCGAGCTGCACGATCCATCCCCACCGCGTACCCCCTGGAAACTCGATCATCTGCGCATATCCGACGGCGTAAAGCAGAAATCTGACCGAACCGGCGATTAGGGACTGAAACGATGCGTGCACGCTGACATTCGAACAACGAAAGACCAACTCCCGCATCATCTGATCGAATTCGCCGGGCACCGCCACAGCCCGCGTAGCGTGCGGGCAT
>WLOZ01000232.1 GCA_009699025.1 Actinomycetota bacterium | reverse complement strand
GTCCACCGACTACGACACGTCGGACCGCCTGTACTTCGAGCCGCTCACGCTGGAGGACGTCCTCGAGGTGGTCGAGGCAGAGCGGGCCGTCGGCCCGGTGGCAGGGGTCATCTGCCAGCTCGGCGGTCAGACTCCGCTCGGACTCGCTCAGGGGCTCAAGGATGCCGGGGTGCCGATCGTTGGCACCAGCCCTGAGTCGATCCACCTCGCCGAGGAGCGTGGCGCCTTCGGTCGCGTGCTCGCCGCGGCGGGGCTGCTCGCGCCCAAGCACGGCACCGCGAACTCACTTGACGAGGCGCGTGCTATCGCCACGGAGGTTGGCTATCCGGTCCTCGTGCGGCCCTCGTACGTCCTCGGCGGACGAGGTATGGAGATCGTGTACGACGAGTCGATGCTCAGCGACTACCTCGCCCGAGCGACCGAGGCCAGCCCTGACCATCCGGTGCTGGTCGACCGGTTCCTTGACGACGCGGTCGAGATCGACGTCGACGCACTCTTCGACGGGACCGACCTCTACCTCGGCGGCGTGATGGAGCACATCGAGGAGGCTGGAATCCACTCGGGAGACTCGGCCTGCGTGCTACCACCCATCACCCTCGGCCGTGAGGACATCGACCGCATCAGGGTGAGTACCGAGGCCATTGCCCGGGGGGTGGGGGTGGTGGGACTCATCAATGTGCAGTTCGCCCTGCAGGGAGACCTCCTCTACGTCCTGGAGGCCAACCCGCGAGCCTCGCGCACAGTGCCGTTTGTGTCGAAGGCCACCGCGGTGCCCCTCGCCAAGGCAGCGGCACGAATTGTGATGGGCGACACCGTGGCCCAGCTGCGCGCCGAGGGTGTTCTCCCGGCCCTGGGCGATGGTGGCTCGCTGCCCGCCGGATCACCGGTGTCGGTGAAGGAGGCGGTGCTCCCGTTCGGCCGATTCCTCGGTGCTGACACGGTGCTCGGACCCGAGATGCGCTCCACCGGAGAGGTCATGGGCATCGACTCGGAGTTTGGCATCGCCTTCGCCAAGTCGCAGGCGGGCGTGTACTCCGACGGACTACCCACCTCAGGCCGCGTGTTCGTGTCAGTGGCTAACCGCGACAAGCGTGCGATGGTGTTCCCGGTCAAGCGGCTGGCTGACCTCGGCTTCGAGATCGTGGCAACGGCCGGAACCGCTGACGTACTACGTCGCAACGGGGTGACCGTCACGGTGATCCGTAAGCTCTCGGAGGGGGTCGGTCCCAACGGGGAGCCGACCTCGGTCGGCGCGATCCTTGCCGGCGACATCGACTTCGTGGTCAACACCCCGTTCGGTGTGGGACCCCGTCTCGACGGCTACGAGATCAGGACGGCCGCCGTCACTCGCGGGGTTACCGCGGTGACCACCGTGCAGGGACTGGCAGCGGCGGTGCAGGGAATCGAGTCACTGATCCGTGGCCCGCTCTCGGTGCGTACCCTCCAGGAACACGCTGCTGACATCGAGGCGCTACGGTCTATTTCCGAGGAGGTGACCTGATGCCGGTACAGGTGCGCGGTGAGGTGCTCAGTGTGCGGCGCGCGGGGCAGTACTTCGTGCTGACCCTCACGGCGCCGGGTATCCCCGAGTTGGCTCGGCCGGGCCACTTCGTGGGAATCAGCGTGGGTGGCGAGGGCTCTGGAATGGTGCTGCGCCGCTCGTTCTCGATTCACAAGGTTGCCGACCGAGGGCCCTACGGCGGAACTCTCGACATCGCCTTTGCGGTGAGTGGCAAGGGGACGGCGTGGATGGCTGGGCTCGACCGTCACGACTCGGTCGACATCGTCGGACCGCTCGGCCGTCCCTTCGCCCTGCCGCGTGAGCCCGTGGCATGCGTCCTGGTGGCGGGCGGCTATGGCTCGGCCCCGATGTTCATGCTGGCCGATCAGTTGCGCGAGCGTGGATGTCGTGTCGATTTCGTGCTCGGTGCCTCCACCGAGGACAAGCTGTTCGGGGTGCTCGACGCCAAGCGCATGGCGTCGACCCTCACCGTCACCACCGAGGACGGCTCACTGGGAGAGAAGGGGCGAGTCACTGACGTGCTTCCTGAAATCATGGGGAGACTCGACGTGTCGGTCGTGTATGCATGCGGCCCGATGGGAATGCTGGCGGCTGTCGCCGAGCAGGCTACGCGCCACGGTGCGCATAGCCAGTGCGCGGTGGAGGAGGCCATGGCCTGCGGCATCGGCGTGTGCATGACCTGTGTGCTGCCGGTGATCGGAGACGACGGAATCACCAGGATGCTGAGGTCGTGCATCGATGGGCCGGTCTTCCGTGGTGATCGGGTGCGGTGGGCCGACGTCGGCACTGTGCCCGACGACACCTGGGGAGCTCCCGTGGCACCGGCGAGCGGACGCTGATGACTCGCGCTGTGATTGGGTACGGTCCCGTGGGTGGCGCTCCCGGCGAGCCCACCATCGACATGTCCACCTGGCTTGGCGAGCTGACCCTCCCGTCGCCGGTGCTCACAGCCAGTGGCTGCTCAGCGAATGGCAAGGAGCTTGATGCGTACTTCGACCTGACTCAACTTGGCGCTGTGGTGACCAAGAGCGTGATGCTGGCGCCACGCTCGGGCCGCGCCACCCCGCGCATGGCGGAGACTCCGAGCGGAATGCTGAACTCCATCGGACTCCAAGGGCCAGGCATCGAGTCATTCGTTGAGAATGACCTGCCGTGGCTGCGTGAGCGTGGTGTCAGAGCGGTGGTGTCGATCGCTGGCGGCAGCGTCGAGGAGTACGGAAAGCTCGCGCAGGTGCTTCGCTACTGCGAGGAGGTAGTGGCGATCGAGGTCAACATCTCGTGCCCCAACGTGGCTGATCGGGGGCAGGTGTTTGCGTGTGACGCAAAACTGGCGGCCGACGTCGTGGGCACCGTGCGACGCCACATTTCCAGTGAGATCCCAGTTATCGCCAAGCTCTCGCCCGATGTTACCGACATCGTCACGATCGCGGCCGCAGTGGTGCGGGCAGGCGCAACCGGCCTGGCGCTCATCAACACCACACTGGGCATGGTCATCGACACCGAGACCCTGCGCCCGGCTCTGGCCGGTGTTACCGGAGGCCTGTCCGGCCCGGCCATCCGACCCATCGCGGTGCGCTGCGTATGGCAGGTTCACTCGGCGATGCCCGAGGTGCCCATCGTGGGCATCGGCGGTATTGGCACGGGGGTCGATGCACTGCAGTTCGTCCTCGCTGGAGCGTCGGCGGTGCAGGTGGGCACCATGACCTTCAACGATCCGTCAGCCCCCCTGAGGGTGCAGACCGAGCTGGCCCGTGCGCTGGCCGAGCGCGGGTTCAAGCGGTTCACTGACGCCATCGGCTATGCCCACCGCCCTCACGACGCGCCGCTGTCGGAGTTCGTGGCCGAGGCGTGGGCCGACGACGAGCATGTCGGCGAGGCGTCCGACCCCGCCCTGCCCTTCGAGTCGGGAGCGGCCGGATGACCCGCGCCCCGATTGCCGTCGCGCTCGATGGCCCCGACCTCGAGACGATCACCGCGTGGGCGGCGGCCGCAGGCCCGTCGGTGTCGACGATGAAGGTCGGACTCGAGACCTACCTGCGCGACGGCGCGGCCGCGGTGCGCGCGGTGCGCGAGGCAGCTCCCGACTGTGCGCTCTTCCTCGACCTCAAACTCCACGACATCCCCAACACCGTAGCCGGGGCCTCCCGCTCGGTGGCCGCGATCGCCCCCGACTTCCTCACCGTTCATGCCAGCGGAGGCTCGGCCATGATCAGGGCGGCGGCCGATGCACTCCCTGACACGCGCATCGTGGCCGTGACGGTGCTGACGTCGATGAGCGAGGACGACCTTCGTGCTGTGGGACTGCTCGGCCCGGCTATCGAGGCCGTGCGGCGGCTTGCGGCCCTGTCGGTGGCCGCGGGGGCCCGTGCCATCGTGTGCTCGCCGCAGGAGGTGGCGGCGGTGCGTGCTGAGGTGGGCGACGCTGCCGTCTTGATCACCCCCGGTGTGAGGCCCGACCCTGCTGGCCGTTCCGACGACCAGGCCCGGGTCGCCACTCCCGAGCGGGCCTTGGCCGACGGCGCCGACCTCCTGGTGATCGGACGTCCCATCACGGCCGCTCCCGACGTCGCTGTCGCAGCGCGAGAGTTGGCCCAGCGACTCACGAGGTTCAGCGCGCCGTGACGCTCCCGGCCCTCACTACCGAGCAGCGGGCTGCTGCCCTGCAGCGAGCTGCTGAGGCGCGAGCGATCCGCGCGGAGGTAAAGCGAGGACTCAAGGCGGGCGAACTCGGGCTCGGTGCCGTCCTCGAGCGTGGAGCGACGGACGACGCGGTTCGCCGCATGCGGGTGAGCGACCTACTGATGGCGCTACCCGGTGTGGGCCCCAGGCGCGCTCACCAGGTGATGGAGCACCTCGGCATTGCCGTTAGCCGTAGGGTGCGAGGACTCGGTGTGCGTCAGACGGCCGGCCTGCTCGACCAGTTCGGTGCGCCGTGAGTGCTCGATTGACGGTGGTGAGCGGTCCGAGCGGGGTCGGCAAAAGCACCGTGGT
>WLOZ01000231.1 GCA_009699025.1 Actinomycetota bacterium | reverse complement strand
GGCCATCTCGAAGGTGAAACGGCTCAGCGCAACTCGATCGCGCGAGGTAGAAACCGATGCGCTGAGGATGTTCACGTGATGGTCTGACAGCGCTCGGGTGACATCGCTCAGCAGTCGTGAACGGTCGAGTGCCTCCACCTGGATGTTCACCATGAACACGCTCTGGCTGCTGGGAGCCCACTCAACCTCGACGATCCGATCGGGCTCGCCTTGCAACGAGGTGACGTTGCTGCACGCCACCCGGTGCACTGATACCCCCTGGCCCCGAGTGACAAAGCCAAGGATTTCATCGCCTGGAACCGGGGTGCAGCAGCGGGCCAGTTTGACCCACACGTCGTCGACACCCTTGATGACCACCCCGGGGTCGCCCTGACTACGAGATTTGCCACTGACCCGCGAGGGGCTGGCCGCCTCGGCGAAATCCTCGAGCGTACCTTCAGCGCCCCCGTGCGTGGCAACGAGCCGCTCGACAACCGTCGCCGCGGAAATTCGATTCTCGCCAACCGCCGCGTAGAGGCTGGTGACGTCGTTGAGCCGCAGTTCGTGAGCCACCGCCGACATCGACTGTGTGTTGATAAGTCGGTGCAGCGGGAGCCCCTGCTTGCGCACCGCCCGAATGATGGCGTCCTTGCCATGTTCGACGCTTTCATCGCGTCGCTCCTTGGAGAACCAGGCCTTGATCTTGCTGCGTGCCCGACCACTGCGCACGAACAGCAGCCAGTCTCGTGATGGCCCGGCATTCTCCGACTTCGTGGTGAAGATCTCCACCACGTCACCATTGCTGAGCGTCGACTCAAGTGCCACCAGCTTGCCATTCACGCGGGCTCCGACGCAGTGATGACCCACCTCGGTGTGCACCGAGTACGCGAAGTCGACGGGCGTCGACCCAGCGGGCAGGGCCACCACATCACCCTTGGGGGTGAACACGAAGGTCTCCTGTTCGGCGAGGTCGTACCGCAAACTCTCGAGGAACTCGTCGGGGTCTTCGGTCTCGCGCTGCCACTCCATGAGCTGCCGCAGCCAACCAAGATCGTCGGGTCCGACCTTGCCGCCCACACTGGTCTGCTTGTAGCGCCAGTGCGCGGCCACCCCGTACTCAGCGGCTCGGTGCATCTCGTTGGTACGGATCTGAACCTCGACCGGCTTTCCCTGAGGGCCGATCACCGTGGTGTGCAACGACTGGTACATCGTGAACTTGGGCATCGCGATGTAGTCCTTGAATCGACCCGGCATCGGATTCCAGCGCGCGTGCAGTATTCCGAGCACCGCGTAGCAATCGCGGATCGACTCGACCAAGATACGCACACCCACCAGGTCGTAGATGTCGGAGAGGTCACGCCCACGCACGATCATCTTCTGGTACACCGAGTAGTAGTGCTTCGGGCGCCCGGTAACCGAGCCCTTGATGCGCGATCCACGCATGTCGGCGTCGACGATGCCCACGACCTCCTGCAGGTAGACGTCGCGCTCTGGCGCACGTTGCCCGACCATGCGCACGATCTCGTCGTACATCTTGGGGTACAGCGTGGCGAACGCGAGGTCTTCGAGCTCCCACTTGATGGTGTTCATGCCCAGTCGATGGGCCAGCGGGGCGAAGATCTCCAGGGTCTCGCGCGCCTTCTTTTCCTGCTGCTCAGGCGACATCCATCGGATCGTGCGCATGTTATGCAGCCGATCGGCGAGCTTGATGACCAGCACCCGGATGTCGCGCGCCATGGCCACCACCATCTTGCGCACGGTCTCGGACGCCGTGGTTTGCCCGTACTTGACCCGATCGAGCTTGGTGACCCCGTCGACCAGCCGCGCGATCTCCTCTCCGAAGTCAGCAAGCAAAATCTCGATGGAGTACTCGGTGTCTTCGACGGTGTCGTGCAGCAGGGCGGCCGCCAGAGTGGGCGAGGTCATACCGAGGTCGGCCAAGATTCCGGCAACGGCCAGCGGATGAGTGATGTAAGCCTCACCGCTACGGCGACGCTGGTCTCGATGGTGGTAGGCCGCGACCTCGTAGGCTCTCTCGACAATGTCGGTGTCGGCCTTGGGATGGAACTGACGCAGAGTGCGAAGCACCGGTTCGAGCTCGGGGTGCGCCACCCGCCGACCAGGGGCGAGCCGGGCAAAGCGACTGCGCAGACGGCGGTCGGCAGCGGACTCTGAGCCCACCGACAGCTCAGTGGGTACCTCAGGCTCGATCGGCTCAAGGTCGCCCGACGGCGGGGTTATGACCTCTTCGCTCATCGCCTCACCTCCCTGTCACCATGAGTGTAGGAGATGGCACCCCCCGCATCGACTCGCGCGCGCGGAACGAGGTCATCAGCAAACCCGCCTTAGCGCTTGCTCCGCGGTTTGCGCTGAGGCTGGCTTCGCCCGCCGCCGCCGCGCACCGCGGCCTCAGCACCGGCATCAACCTGGCTAGCGAGGTCAGCTCCGGAAGGACCGTCCGACCCTGGGTCGTCGTCGTCTCCCTCGGCGAGCGCCACTCCGCTCTTACTACGACCTGAGGTCGCCCGGCCGGAGCCGCGCGTCGCGACCCGTGCTGCCACCGCCCGCATGGCGGGGTCACGCTCCTTGATCTGGCAGAGTACCGGAGTCGCGATGAAGATCGACGAGTAGGCGCCGGCCAGCATGCCGACGAACAGCGCGAGGGCGAGGTCCTTGAGGGTGCCGGCACCCAGGAATCCAGCGCCGATGACCAGAATCGCAAGCACCGGGAGCAGCGCGACAATCGACGTGTTAATCGATCGCACGAGAGTCTGGTTGAGCGCCAAGTTTGCCGCGCCAGAGTAGGTGAGGCGCGACTGCCCAGCGATTCCGCGCGTATTCTCCTTAACTTTGTCGAACACCACGACAGTGTCGTAGAGCGAGAATCCGAGGATGGTCAGCACGCCCACCACGGTCGCGGGGGTTACCTCGAATCCCGACAGGGCGTAGATGCCCACCGTGATAACGACATCGTGCACGAGGGCGACAAGAGCCGCGATGGCCATACGCCACTCGAAGTACACCGAAAGGAATATCGCGACGAGGATCAGGAAAACGAAAAGGCCCTGCAGCGCCTTGCCGGTGATATCAGCGCCCCACGAGGGCCCGACCAGTTGCACCTTGATGTCGTCGGCCTTCACGCCAGCGGTCTTGGCCAGTGCCGAGATGACGTCGGCGGTCTCATTCGCGCTGAGCGGGCGTGTCTGCACTCGGATGTTGCCATTGCCGAGTTGAGTCACGATGGGGTCGGCGATGCCTGCCTCAACGGTGGCGTCGCGCGCCTGCGCGACCGTGGCCGAACTGGACGGCACCTGGAAGTCGGCACCGCCCTTGAACTCAATGCCGAGGTTAAGACCGCGGAACAGGAGGGCCCCGATGGCCACGATCAGGATGCCGGCCGAGATGGAGTACCAGAGCTTGCGCCGACCCACGAAGTCGTAGCTGACCTCGCCCCGGTAGAGGCGTCCTCCGAGCGAGCCGATGCCTGCCATCAGGACTCCTTTCTGGCGGTGGTCGCCGTTCGTCCACGCACGGTCTTGCCGGTGGCTATTTCATCGACGCCAAGCCGAGCCGCGTCGAGTCCGGTGAGCTTGCCGCCCCGCGCAAACCAGGAATTGCGAGCCACCAGGTTCACGAGCGGACGCGTAAAGAGGAAGGCGACCGCGATGTCGATGAGGGTGGTTAACCCGAGGGTGAACGCGAAGCCGCGCACCCCACCGACGCTGAGAAGGTACAGCACCACGGCCGCGAGCAGCGACACGAAGTCGGCCGCGAGAATGGTTCGTCGGGCGCGCACCCAGCCGGCCTCACAGGCCACCTTGAGCGTGCGGCCCTCTCGAATTTCGTCGCGGATGCGCTCGAAGTACACGATGAACGAGTCGGCGGTAATACCAATGGCCACGATCGCGCCGGCGATGCTCGCCAGGGTGAGGGTGAACCCGATGGTGCGGCCGAGCACCACGAAGGCGAGGTAGGTGATGATGCCCGCAATCACCAGGCTGACCACCGCCACAATTCCGAGTGCGCGGTAGTAGATCAGTAGGTAGATGACCACCAGTAGCAGGCCCAAGAGCCCAGCGATGATGCCGGCCCGCAACTGGTCATCGCCTAGGGTTGGCGAAATCGAAGTCACCTCAGCGACCTCGAGGGTGAGCGGAAGTGCCCCGTACTTGAGCACGTTCGCGAGGTCCTTGGCCTCCTGCGCCGTGAACGACCCCTCGATTTGTGCCGTGCCTCCGAGGATGGGCTCACGGAAGTAGGGGCTCGAGAACACCAGGCCATCGAGCACGATGGCGAACTGGTTTTGCGGCGGCTGCAGCTGGTAGATCTGCTGGCTCACATCGGCAAGCTTCTTGGCGCCCTCGGTATCGAAGGTCAGGTTGACCACGTAGGTCGTGCCGCTGGTGGGCAGAGTCGCGGTGGCGTCGGTGACGTTGGTGCCCCGGATGAAGGCGGGCTGCAGCAGGTACTTGGCCCGGCCATCGCGCGAGCAGGTCACCAGCCACTTGGCCGGATCGTCGGGCACGCCACCCTTGATGTTGGCTGGGTC
>WLOZ01000230.1 GCA_009699025.1 Actinomycetota bacterium | reverse complement strand
GCGGTGTTTGGCCGACGCCGCACGATGGGCCCGTCACTGGCCGGCAGACTCAATGCAGCCGAGGGGTTGGGCGAGTCGGGTGGGGTCTAGATCGTGCTGTTGTCGATGACGAAGCGGTAGCGAACGTCGCCCGCGACGACGCGGTTCCACGCTTCGTCGATCTGCTGCGCAGCGACGACCTCAATGTCGGAGCCGAACCCATGCGCGGCGCAGAAGTCGAGCATCTCCTGAGTTTGAGCGATGCCGCCGATCATTGAGCCGGCAAGTCCCTTGCCGCCCACGATCAGGCTGCCGACGTCGAGGGGCATGGGGAACTCTGGCACCCCGACGTACACCATCGTGCCGCGCGCATCGAGCAAACGAAGGTAGTCGCCGAGATTGACCGCGGCACTGATGCTGTTGACAATCAGGTCGAAGCTACCCGCGTTCTTCTTGAAGGCGCCGGGCTCGTCGGTGGCGATGGCGTGATGGGCACCCAGCCGGAGGGCGTCCTGCGCCTTGGCCTCGGAGCGCGTGAGCACAGTAACTTCGGCGCCCATGGCGACGGCGATTTTGACACCCATGTGCCCGAGGCCGCCGAGCCCCGCCACCGCCACGCGCGTGCCCGGCCCCGCCTGCCAGCGGGCCAGGGGCGAGTAGAGGGTGATGCCGGCGCACAGGAGTGGGGCCGCGACGTCGAGGCCGAGGGCGTCAGGGATGCGCAGTACGAAGCTCTCGTCGACAACGATGTGCGTGCTGTAGCCACCCTGAGTTTGAGTGCCGTAGCGATCGGTGTCGTTGTACGTGCCCACCGAGGTTGCGCAGAGCATCTCGTTGCCGGCCAGGCAGTGCGCGCACTCGCGGCACGAGTCGACCAGGCAGCCGACGCCGACTCGGTCACCAACCGCGTACTTCGTGACGTCGTCACCCACAGACTCGACGACGCCCGCGATCTCGTGACCGGTCACCAACGGGTAGGGGACCGTGCCCCACTCGCCACGGCCGGTGTGGATGTCGGAGTGACAGATTCCTGCATACGCAATAGCGATGGTGACGTCGCGCGGACCCACCTCACGACGCTCAATCGTGGTGCGCTCGAACGTTCCGTCGGGAGAATTCAGGGCATAGGCGGCAACAGCTGACATGCCCCGAGTCTAGGTGCGGCACACCGCACAAACGACACCAGCGGCGGCTCCCCCACCCTCCCCGAATGCATCGGGGGCACCCAAGCACGTACCTATCGCGCTACGGCGCCCCAAGACGTCACCAGTGTCCGCTTACCCGCGAGGGATCGTGACCCCGAGATTCGCACCCGTGAAGTGGGGGAACACCGTGGTCGCACCCGCGGTGTCGACCTGACAGCGGTTGACGAGGATGTCGGCCAGCACAGCTCGGTAGTCGGTGGTCACCGTGAGGTCGCCATCGGTGAGTGCCGCCTCGGCCAGGGTTGGCCACGTGCCATGCACTGCCGCATTCACATGCCCGCCGAGCACGAACATGGCGTTGCCCCAGCCGTGATCAACGCCCATCGAATCGTTCTCTCCCACACGGCGGCCGAACTCGCTGATGGTCACTAGGGTCACGTCATCCATCGTGGTGCCGAGGTCGGCGACAAACGCGGCGAGCGCGGCACCGAAATCGGTGAGGTGATCGTGCATCCAACCGGAGCCAACAGTTCCCATTCCGGAGTGCATGTCCCAGTCGCCGTAGTCGATGGTGGCTACGCGAATGCCGGTGTTTGCCTTGATCATGCGCGCGACGTCGGTCAGCGCGCGCCCCAGATCACTGCTGGGGTAGGTCGCCCCATGGGCTGGCACGTATGTGGTTGCCGCCAGTGCCTGAGCGGTGCTGAGGGCGTCGAGTGTCATCGAGGCCGAGCGCTGATGAATCGGATCGGCCCCGCTGTGAAGGGCGCGCAGTGCGGTGTCCCACCGGGGCCGCGATTCGTCGTCGACACCATTGATGTCGAAGGAGTCCAGCGAGTTCATGCCGAGCGTGGGAAAGTCACCGACGAGTTCGTAAGGCATATCGGTGGATCCAATCTGTACCGCGTTAAACGGACCGTCGGAATCGTGCAGCGCCAGGGCGCGGGCTAGCCAACCCGAGCGCGACGGCGTGCCCGGTGTGGCCTGCTCGATCTCGTCCATCGCCGCAAAGTGACTGCGGTTGGGCTCAGCGAGTCCCGTGGCGTGAACCACCGCTAATTTGTCGGAGTCGTACAGGGCCTTGAGCGGCGCCAGCGCCGGGTGTAGGCCGAAGCGACTATCGAGCCTCAGCGTCGCAGCCGCAGGAATTCCGATGCCCGGTCGGTGGGTGAGGTAGTCGGGATCGCCACTGGGCACCACGGCGTTAAGCCCGTCGAATCCACCGCGTAGCGAGAGCACCACCAGCGTGTCACCCATGTAGCCCGGCGTGACCGCGTACGCCACTGACGCCGTCGACGTGATGAGCGTCGGTGGCAGGGCCAGTGTGCCGGCGCCGACGAGCATTCCTTTGAGTAGGTTCCGTCGCGTCACCACCGCCCGCGCCTGCGCCACCTCGCTCTCCCTGCAGCCCTCGCCCACGCGTGTACTTGTCATCGTGTCCTCACCGGCATTGGAAGTAGGGGGAGTCGAGCAGAAGCGAGACGAGCCCGCCGGCTTCCCACGATGCGACTCCCGAGTCAGCCGTCACGCGGTCACCTGCCCCCACACCCAAGAAGGCGAGCGCGGCGGCCACGTGTTCGGGAGCGAGCGCGCGCCCGAACAGTCGACGCGCCACCACGTTGACGGCCTCGCCGTGCGTGGCGGGCAGGGTGCTTCCGAAAAGCCAGGTGGCAAGTTCAGGCGCCACGAGCGAGTTCGGCCACCATCCCTCGACAAGTGCGCGCGTGGTGTTCCAATTCGTGAGCGTGACGCCGGTGGATGACCAGGCTGCGGCCACGTCGGCATAGCCAGTGGGGAACGCCCAACCGAACGGTGAGTGTCCGGCCGCCCCGGCCTGCCATACGAGGGCTTGAATGCCATCGACGCTCGGCGCCCGATCGGGTGCGATGTCGAGTAGACGCACGGTTGCCGCGATCTGCTCGAACGGACGGGCGAACTTCTGCCCAATGCTGGCGCGGAACTCGTCTGACAGGAGCAGTTGTCGCAGCATCGGTGCGATGGCGGTGTCGTTCGCAAGATACGTGGCCGCCAAGGCTGTCACCAGCGGCTCGGGCGGATCGTCGGACACGAAGTGCCGTACCAACTTGAGCGCGAGCCGATGCGCGGTGGCCGGATGGTGTGCGAGATGGCGCACGTACGACTCCGCGACGACCAGACCCGCAGACTTGGTCGCATTCGCGGTGGTGAAATCGAGCACGGTGACCGCGCCGGTCCAGTGCTTCCACGGCTTGTACAGGAACTCCCCTGAATCGTAAGAAACCGACAGCCCGGTGAGCAGTCGCGCCGAGTTGAGCACCCCCTCTTCTCCGTAGCCGGCGTCGATACCCACCGTGTGCAATTCGAGTAGTTCGCGTCCCTGATTTTCGTTCGGGTGCAGAAGATCAGAGTCGCGATTATTGAGGTAGGTGAGCATCGCGGGATGCTTGGTCACATTCCAGAGCAGGTCGGCGAAGCTGCCGAAGGCTCCGTCGCGAATGGTTGCCGAGTAGTGGGCGCGTGACTCCTCGACGTTGTCGTGGGGGCAGGTGACGTTGAAGTGATTGCCCCAGAAGTCGTCCATCACCGACTGGAGTTGCCGCCGTGACCACATGGCTCGAATGGCGTGCCCGGTGAGCACACTCTGCATCTGCTGCCACCCCTCGCGCGCGCCACTCTGAATGTCACCGTTCACCTGCCAGATCGGATCTGACTGCGCCGGAAGTCGCGACAGCACCGCATCGCAGGCGGCATCGTCGATCGCGCTGGGCGCGAGCTGCCAGTCGACCCACCCTTCAATGCCGAGCCGAGAAACATCGGCGAGAGACGCGGCCGAGACTCCCCAGCTCGCCCGGCGCAGCAGGTGCCAGGCCGCATCGTCGCTGAGGTAGGGATTCGTCGATGAGGGGGCAGGCGTCGGCGCGGGGGGTGGGGGCGTCGGTGGTTTCGGCGTTGGCGGTCGTGCAGCCGCCATGAGTCGCAGGTGGAGGTAGTGGTCGTACACCAGACGCTGGCGCGCGCGGGACCAGACGTACGGAATGCGCGTCCAGACACCCTTCGCGTTTTTCAGTTGAACGGCGGTCCCGACCAATCGAACGGTGACTCTGCGCGTGCGGCACTTCGTGACGACGGTCGCGCGCGTGGTGGCGTTGTAGCGATAGGTGAGCACGACGTCCTGCCGCACGGTCTTCACGACTGTGGTGGCTGCCTCGGCGCTTCCGGAAGTCAGCAGCGTGACGCCAGCGGCGGCCGCGATCGCCGCCCCGCTGAGGATCGATCGTCGTGCGAGGGTGCGCTGCGCCACGTCATCGACCACAGGGGTCTCCTCATCGCCGGTCCGCAACTCGTTCGCCATAGACCTCGTGAGTCGGCGCCGACGGGGAACGGCTGAACGCGGGGCGCGATCGGCCACCCACTTGGTCTAGCCAGG
>WLOZ01000023.1 GCA_009699025.1 Actinomycetota bacterium | reverse complement strand
CTCAGCCTCCTCCTCGGCCTCCTCCTCGGCGCGCGCGTGGAGGCCGCCTCGGATGAGATTGACGGCCCCAAAGGCGAACAGG
The DNA here is from genome assembly GCA_009699025.1 of Actinomycetota bacterium. Next base: position 12,806 of record WLOZ01000023.1, on the reverse strand, counting down.
GCCGCAGCCACGCCGAGCACCAGGCGCTGGGGTAGCAGCCCCAGCAACGCTCCCGCGGACACCGCGATAGCCATGTGAACCACGAAGGCGGCCGAAGCGCCCAGCCACACCATGAGCCGCGGATACCGAGTAGCCAGCACCAGCGCGGCGATGAACGACTTGTCTGGCAACTCGGCGGGGAAGATCACCGCGAAGGTGGCGATCACCACGGCCATGTCGAGCGCCACGCTCAGGGATGTCACACGTCATCATCCCACCACGGGGGCCGGACCCTTTCCCGCTACAGTGACTGCTTCATGGCCCCGTAGCTCAGGGGATAGAGCATCGGTTTCCTAAACCGTGTGTCGCGCGTTCGAATCGCGCCGGGGCCACTGGCATAACCGTTGCCTAGCAACGTATTCGGGCTTCAAGAGCCCACCGTGGACACACGGTTGGTGCCTCGTGGATGCAGTCCCAGATGCAACGGCCCCGAATAGCCGGGAACTGGAACGAGTTCATCCGGGGGCTCATGTCTTCAGGACCTTGACGGCCAGTGAGACGGGCAGCCAGTCCTCGACCTGCTCGATCGGCTCGTCGAGCAGGCTCGAGATCTTGTTGAGCCGTTGGCGCAAGGTGTTGCGATGGATGAACAACTGCTCCGACGCCTGCTGCGCGGCGCCGCGCTCACGGACGAACACCGCCAACGTCTGGAGCAGATCGGTCCCGTGCCGCTCGTCGTAGTCCTTGATCCGTCGCATCCTGGCCACATACCGCGCGACATCCGGAGCCAGTTCCCGACTCACCGCGAACAGCTTGTGAGTCAGATCGTTGTCGCTAGCGATCCACGAGCGTACGCCTGTTCCCGTCAGAGCCGCCCAGCCGGCGGCGTCGTACGCTGAACGAAGCTCGACAGCGATCGCCTGCGGGTCGGTGACGCAGCGGCCGAGTCCCACGGCCACCCCTGCCACTTGACCCTTGTCGGTCAGTGCCACGCCGACTTCATGCTGCAGTTCCGCCGCAGTCAGGGCAAGCTCCTGGTCCAAGACGCGGCCGAAGAGCAGGGCGCCAACAACTCCGGACGCGGCCCGAAGGCTGCGCCGACGCTTGCCGACGAAGACCGACTCGACCGTCTGGGTCACGCTGTCGAGACTCCGCCTGCTGGTGAGCCGCATCTCGGGGTCGCACAGCAGAACGACGGGAACGACGGGGGTACCCTGACGCCATCCCCGGCTCTCGAGGATGGCGGCCACTCGGCTCTCGTCCGAGGTGTTGAGGAGCTGGCTCAGCACGGACTCCTGACTCCCCGGGTTCGACAACGCCTGAAGTGCCGCAGCGCCGTACGCCGCCAGAGCCGACAACAGGGCTCGATCCTCCACGGTGAAGGGAGCGGCCCTGTGGGCGGTGATCACGCCAAGAGTCCGATCCGCGCGCCTGAGCGCCACGGTGACCGCCTGCAGCGGCGGCATCCTGTCGCTGGCGATCCCCTTGGCCGCCGTCGGTGAGAGAACGGCCACGGCCCCGGCCTCTTCGTCCGACTCGCGGCGCAGCCCCAGCGCGACCGCATCCGGATGGCCGTCCTCTGCGTCCAACGACTCGACGATGTAGACGTCCGCAGGAACGAGCGCCATGCACCGATGTGCCAGGTCGAGCAGGCATTCGTGCGCGTCCTCGGGTGCGCGATCGGCGGCCGCGACCAGCGACTCCAGCGTTGCCGATTGACGCTCCCACTGGTCTACGACGTTCGCCCTGTCGATCCCGCTCGCCAGGAGTTTCGCAACCTCGTCGACGAGGGCGAGGTCGTGCTCAGTGAAGGAGTCCTTCTCCGTCGAGTAGATGGAGAACACGCCCAGTGTGTCTCCGCCCGGAACCAGGATCGGAACTATCATTCCCGAGCGGAACTCATCCTCCTGAAGCTCCGGGAACGTGACGACCCGCGGGTCTTCGCTGAGCTTGTCTCCCAGTAGCACCGGGCGGCGCATGAGCGCCGACCAACCGGTCAGCCCCTCGCCTGGGCGCAACGAGATCAACCCGACGAACGCCTTCTGATGGCCTTCGGTCGCGGCGCGGAGAACGAAGCGCCCCGCGTCCGCGTCCCATAGGTAGACGAAAGCGCCGCCTGCGTCGATGGCCCGCACGACCGCCTCAACCGATCGCTGAAGCAGCGTGAGCGCATCCCGGGACTGGTTGAGCGCCTCGATCAGTTGAGTCAGCAGCGCCGCGCGCCTCTCCGCATCACGCAGGGACTCGTGCAGCAGCTCGACGTCTGCAGCGTGCAGTCCCCCTGCGAGGGAGCCGGCGGTCTGCTTCTTGGGCACTCAGCACCTTTCACGAGCGACGGCAGGCTGCCGTCCCGTCACACCTCTGGCGCAACCCACTCGGCAACGGCACCACCCTGCATCTGCAGCATGGCCACCAGGCGCTGAGCGTTGACACCCACGAAACCTACAGTAGAGCCGTCGATCGACGCCTGGTACAACATCCCTCCCGTCTTCGGTACCACGGCGATGGGGACGACCTCAGCGCCCAGAGGGATCGCTCCCAGGACCTGGACCATGCGCCCGAACTGCCGCGTCCAGAAGTAGGGAACAGCCTCGGCGGCCGCCGGAAGCCCCAAGATCTGACGTCCTACCGCTTCCCCATCGTTCTTGGCAGCCGTCCAAGACTCGCTGCGTACGAGGGAGCGGTCGGCGTCACGGTGGAAGGCGAGGTCACCGACCGCGAAGACTCCTTCGAAGTGCGACCCGTCCACGTCGACGAGCCTGCGCATATCGTCCACGACAGCGGCGCCGACGGCGCCCCGTGATCCGTGCAGCATCATCGGTGCGGGCACACTGCCGACCGCCGTGATCATGCAGTCGAATGCCTCGGCCTCGCCATCGCTAAAGACAGCCTCCACCGCGTGGCGGTCACCGACGGGAACAGCGTGCACCACCTTGGTATCGAGCCTGAGGCGCACCCCGGCCTCGGCTGCCCACGAGGCCACCTCGGTTGCCAGCGCGCCACCTAGCAGCCTCTCCATGGGGGCCGACGCCGGGTCCACCACGGTTACGGAGGCGCCGTCATCGGCCAGCGTCGACGCCAGTTCCATGCCCAGCGGGCCGGCGCCCTCCACGAGGAAGCACCCCGCGCCGCCGGACCGGATCTCGCGCACCCTCAGCGCGTCCGATACGGTCCTCAGCGTCAGGACGCGGTTGTCCCGGCCGGGCAGGTCGCGGGCCAGCGACCCGGCTGCCAGCACCAGTGTCTGCGCACGGAGAACGCGCCCGGAGGCGAGCTGTACCGCCCGGGCAAGCAGGTCCACGGCCACGGCGCAGTCGGCCAGCCAGGGGACGTCGGCCGGAGCCCACGGGGGGCTTTGCACCATACGGTCCTTAGGCCCGAGGAACGCCTTCGTGAGAGGCGGCCGGTCATACGGCGCCTGCGGATCTCTGTCGACGATGAGAACATCGCCGCCTCGCCCCTCGTCTTCGAGCATCTTCGCAACGGTGCAGCCGGCGAGACCGCCGCCGACGATGAGCACACGGACGTCCGTCACGTCACTCCTGGGAGAGGAGGATGGCCAGCTCAGGGCAGTTGGCGGCGGCCGCCCGCGCCTTCTCCACCAGCTCTGGGGCGACCTCGCCGTCGCCCTGCACCATGGCGTAGCCGTAGTCATCCACCTCAAAAAGCTCAGGCGCGATGATCATGCAGCGGTTGTGCCCCTGACACTTGCTCGGGTTGACCTGGGCCTTCATGAGCCTCACGCCTCGCGAATGAAACGAACGGTGAGCGGACCGACGCCGTGCCACTGCTGGGAGGGGTCGACGGCCTCGAACCGGGGGACGCGGGCGATGAACTCGCGCAGTGCGACCACCACCTCACGCCGCCCCAGATTCGAGCCGAGGCAGCGGTGGATGCCTACGCCGAAGGCGAGGTGACGGTTCTCGACCCGGTCGATGATCACGTCGTCCGGGTTATCGTAGGCAGCCTCGTCTCGGTTACCCGAGCCGAACGCAAGCACCACTCGATCCCCCTTCTTGATGGGGCAGCCGCCCACCTCAATGTCCTGCAGCGCGGTACGTGCCATGCCCTGCACTGGCGCGAATGTGCGCAGGAACTCCTCGACGGCCGATGACACCAACTCGGGCTCGTCACGCAGCCGCTGCTGGTCTTCGGGGTGATTCGCCAAGTACCAGAGGCCCGCGCGGATAGTCCAAGCAGTCGTCTCGAGGCCGGCCACGAAGAGGAGGTACTGGTAGTTCATGATCTCCTCGTGGGTGAGCGGGCGGCCGTCCACCTCTGCGGTGAGCAGACGCCCGGTGATGTCGTCCTTGTGGGGCTCGTTGCGGCGACGCTCGACGAGCGCTTCGAGATAGGCACGGACCTCGTCGCCGGCGATCCGCGCGTCCTCTTCGTCATCGGTGCGCGCGAAGATCCGGTCGATCCAGTCGTCAAAGAGGTGCCAGTCCTCACGCGGGTATCCCACGAGACTGCTGAAGACGATCGTCGGCAGCGGCCGCGCGAAGTTGATGCCGATGTCTGCGACATCGTGCTCCATCACTGCATCGGCCAGCTCCCGTGCCGTCGCCTCGACGAACGGCGTGAGTTCGTCGACCTTGGAAGGCGTGAACAGAGGCAGCAGCAGGCGTCGGTAGCCGGTATGAGCCGGTGGGTCGATGTCGAGGGGGATCATCGGCTCGTCCGTGCCGATCGCGGGCATCAACATCGACGGCGCGACAGAGAAGGTCTGCCAATTCTGCTCGGCGTTGAAGATGTCCTCGTTTTTCATCATGAACCAGAAGCCGCCGTAGCGCTCGCTCCATCCGACGGGGCACTCGGAGCGCAGTTCACGGTAGGTCTCGAAGATGTTGTCGAGGGCCTCGCCGTGGAAATCGAAGTCCCTGACAGGCTGCTGAGTCATGCGTACTCCTTGGACGACAGGTCGGTGACGTGTGGGTTGAGTCGGGGGAGCGGCACGGCCGCTCAGATCATCTCCATGTAGCGGGCGGTCTCCCAGTCGGTGACGGCTCGACCAAACTGGCGCGTCTCCCAGTCACGGGTCAGTGCGAAATGGTCCACGAACGCATCGCCCAGGAGCTTGCGAGCCGTCTCGCTGGCTCGGAGCGCGGCCGTCGCGGCCTGGAGCGACGTCGGCAGGAGCACAGCGGAACCGTCAGTCGCCTCGTAGGCGTTACCGGTCATGGCGGCAGGCGGGGTTAACCCGTTGACGACGCCGTGCAGACCGGCGGCGACGTTGGCGGCGACCACGAGGTAGGGGTTCGCGTCGGCGCCGGCGATGCGGTTCTCCACGCGGGCCGCGTGTCCGGTCGCCGGGATCGCGCGGCACGCCACCGTCCGGTTGTCCCGGCCCCACGTGGCGCTGGACCCGGCCCAACTACCACCCTCGATGCGCTTGTACGAGTTCACTGTGGGGCAGTACAGGGCCATGAACGCCGGGGCCATCTCGACCAAGCCGGCGATGTAGTTCAGGCCAACCGACGAGAGGCTGCCAGAGTCGCTCGGGTTGGCGAATGCCGCAGTTCCATCGAGGTTGCTCAGGCTCTGGTGCAGATGGCCGGAGGACCCAGCCCACTCCGACCGCACCTTGGCCATGAACGTCGCAGTGTGGCCGTGCTTCACCGCGATCTCCTTGACGGCGTGCTTGAGGATCACAGCCTGGTCCGCCGCAGACACGGCATCCGAGTAGTGGATGTTCACTTCGAACTGCCCGGGGCCGTGCTCGCTGTTGCTGGCCTCGATGAAGATCCCGCACTCACGCAGCGACTCACGGATCTCGCCGATCAGGTACTCCGTCGACGTGCCGCGGTAGATGCTGTAGGTGCGGTTTCCCGACGTGAGCGGCTCAGCATCGCGCCACGAACTGGCAGCCAGCTCCTCCGGCGATTGCTTAAACACGTAGAACTCGAACTCATAGGCCGCAGCGGGCTCATAGCCAGCAGCCCGTGCCTGGGACACCACGTTCTTCAGCAGAGTACGAGGAGAGAGCTCCAACGGAGAACCGTCCAGCCGGACGATGTCGCAGAGCACGGTCGCAGCATTCGGGTCCCATGGAGCGAGGCGCAGCGTCGAGAGATCCGGCAGGAGCGTGACGTCCGGGTAGGCGGTATGCCATCCCGTGAACGTCAGGTTGGTCATCGGCTCGTCGGCCACGTCCCAGCCGAAGAGGATGTCGGCAATGTTGCTGCCCTTGTCCCACACGCTCTCGAGGAAGTAGTCGACCGGGATGCGCTTGCCGCGCAGCAGGCCGTCGATGTCCGTCCCCGCGATGCGCACGGTCGTGATGCCGTGCTCCGTAAGGAAGGCCTCCGCCGCCTGCCGCGCCTCGGTGCTGCTCAACGCTTGGCTCCTCTTCGTTCGGTGGCCGACGGCTCGACCGCTTGGTGCTCATACAAGTGCCCCCCGATCCGGGACGCAGTATGCGATCGGGGGATTCTCCTAGCCCGCCAGTGTGCAAGGCGCACATTGCTGCGGACGGGGACGCACCGGAGAGTGGACGGCACGCGCTACCGATGCTTCACTCTCTTTCGCGGCCCGCTGCGGCTCCGGACTCGGTGACATCGACGCCACCGTCTGAACAGGAGCAAGCGAGTGCCTACACCCATGAAGGCTGCCCTCCTGCTGGAGGGCAGCGCTGAGCTTCAGATCACCGACGTGCTCCTAGACGAACCCCTGCCGCGGGAGGTAGTGGTGCGGACCGAGCGCATCGGACTCTGCCACAGCGATGTGCACTACGTGGAGGGCTCGCTCAGCATCGACAAACCGGCCCTGCTCGGGCATGAGGTCGCCGGCATCGTCGAGTCGGTCGGGCCTCAGGTCACCCGGCTGCGCCCAGGCATGCGGGTCGTCGCGACTGTGACACCCTCATGTGGCGGATGCCATCACTGCCTGGCGGGACGCCCCACACAGTGCGCCCGCGTCTCAGAGATGCGCTTCCGTCCGCGTCCGCGAGTCACTCTTCCCGACGGCACGCCGGTCCAGACGCTTGGCGGAATCGGCGCCTTCGGGGAGGCGTTCCTGGCGTCCGAGGACGCCCTTGCCGGCGTGCCCGACGACATCCCGGCCGCAGTGGCTTGCCTCCTCGGATGCTGTGTCGCGACGGGCGTCGGCGCCGTCGTCCACGGTGCGCAGATCGGCAGTCAGGACACGGTCGCCGTGATCGGATGCGGAGGCGTAGGAATCGCCGCCATCCAGGGCGCTCGTCTCGCTGGCGCACGACGCATCGTCGCCCTGGACACCGTGCCCGCCAAGCTCGAGATCGCCATGCGGTTCGGCGCTACGGACGTGCTGCTGTCGCAGAGCGACTCCGTCTCCACCGTGGCCCAGATTCACGAGCTGATCCCAGGCGGCGTCACTCACGCCATCGAGGCCGTCGGGAGTCCCGTGACGGCGGCGCTCGCCTTCGACCTGCTGGCACCCAACGGGACCGCCACCATTCTCGGCCTCATGCGCGCGGGCGAGACACTCACGATCTCGGCCGACGCCCTCGTCTATGGCGATCGCCGCATCCAGGGCGCCTACATGGGTGCCAACCGCTTCCTCAGCGACGTGGAGATGTTCGTTGACCACTACCGCCGGGGTCGCCTCGACCTTGACGGCATGGTCACGGCAGTCATCCCCTTCGACCAGATCAACGATGGGCTCGCCCGGATGAGGGATGCACATACGGTGCGCATCGTCGTCGCACCCACCTCATGACCACCGAAACCATGCTCGGCCGCTCTCGTGCGGCGAAGCACTGACACCGCGAGGACACGTTGCCCCAGAACCAGAGCGAGATCCGCCCGCCCCGCTCGCAGGTCGACCTGATCGACGGCGTGTGGCAGACCCCCATGACGCAGCTGGGCACATTGGCCGACCCGAACACCGGTTCGCCCTTGCAGCCTCAGCTGGCGACCTCCGCCACGGACGTCGAACGGGCGCTCGAGGCCGCCGACGCACTTCACCGCAGTGGTCTGCTCGCGGAGGCCTCACTCGAGCTACGCGTCACCGTCCTGCAGGACATCGCGGCCGGACTGACGCTCCGCGCATCCGACCTGGCGTACGAGGACGCGATGTCGACCGGCAATGCCATCCGCGTATCGCAGAAGATGGCCTCCTACATCGGACCCCGTGTCCTCGGCTCGGCCGCCCAGCTGCGCTCGATCGGCGAGAGGGACGTGCTCGACGAGGAGCGCGGGGTGCAGCTGTTGCGGCGACCCCTGGGGCCAGCAGTCGTGCTCGCGCCGTGGAACGCACCCACCTTCGTAGCGGTTGCCAAACTGTCCAGTGCTCTCGCTGCGGGATGCCCCGTGATCCTCAAGCCCTCCGAGTGGGCACCTGGAGGCTGTCAGATCGTGGCCGAGGTCATCAACGACGTCCTCCGCAGCCATGACTTGCCCGCCGCCACCTTCCAGCTCGTGCACGGTGCGGCTGCTGTCGGTTCCCAGCTCGCGTCGGACCCGCGCGTCCGAGCCATCTCCTTCACCGGCGGAGCACCGGCTGGGCGGGCGGTCGCCGCGGCGGCTGCGCCGCACTTCACTGCACTCCAGCTCGAGCTGGGCGGCCACAACCCGGCGATCGTGCTGGATGACGCGGACATCGAGCTCACGGCGGCAGCACTCATCGACGGGATGACCAAGCTCAACGGGCAGTGGTGCGAGGCGCCGGGCAAGGTGCTGGTCTCCGAGGCGAAGTACGACGAGCTCGTCGACGCACTGATGCGTCGGCTCGCGGATCTCACCGTCGGACACTGCCTTGACGAGGGCACCGACGTCGGGCCGCTCGCGTACGAACTGCACCGCACACGTCTCGAGAACGAGGTGGATCGGCTCGTCGCTGCCGGTGGCGAGCGCCTCACGCCCTGCAGGTTGCCGGCACTGGACGGTTGGTTCTTCGCCCCGTCGATCATCGTCGGCGTGCCCGCGGAGGTGTCGACGCGGGAGCTTTTCGGGCCGGTCATCAGTGTCCACTCCGTACCTTCGGTGGCCGCCGCGCTGGCCGCTGCGGACGGCCCGGAGACCGGGCTCGCGGGATTCGTCTTCGGCCAGGACACCGCAGCAGCTCTGAAGGTCGCGGCGAAGATCCCTGTCGGCGAGGTGCGGGTGAACGGTTGCAAGCTCGCGGACCTCGCGGACGGCTCGGAGCAGACGTTCTGGAATAACGCCGGCATCGGGGGCCACGGGCCTACCGACATGGTCCGGTTCTTCCAGGGTCGTCGCACCATCGGCGTCGACGACCCGTCGCTCCCGATCTGACTTCGCGGACCACGACGGAGAGGCAGAGCCATGGCGTCCAGGCCGGTCATCGGGATCCCGGCGGTGTTCATCACGGCCCAGTGGGGCTTCTGGCACGAGCACGCGAATCTTGTCGCCGACACCTACATCGCCGCGTTGTGGGAAGCGGGTGGTCTTCCGCTGATCGTGCCGCCCCTGGGCGGCGCTGAACAGGAAGCCCTCGATGCCGTGCTCAGCCGGGTCGACGGTCTGCTTCTCGTCGGAGGCGCAGACCTCGACCCGTCGGAGTACGGCCACCACCCGCATGAGCTGCTAGAGGAGACCTCCCACGTTCGCGACAGCTACGAGCTGCCGCTCGTGCGCCGTGCGATGGAATGGGACGTGCCGATCCTCGGCATCTGCCGCGGGCTTCAGGTCATGAACGTCTCAGCAGGCGGAACACTTCACCAGGACCTCGTACACGCGGGCTACTCAGACCACCGGCCAGCGCCTGGGCATCTGGATCATGCAACCTTCCACGAGACCCAGGTCGAGAGCGGGTCGGTACTGGCAAGCATCGTGGGCGATGCACCGATCGAGACGAACTCGCACCACCACCAAGGGGTGGCTCAGGTCGCCTCCGGCGCCAGCATCAGCGGATGGGCGACGTCCGACGGATGTGTCGAGGCCCTCGAGTGGCCGATGAAGCGCTTTGCACTCGGTGTCCAGTGGCACCCCGAGAAGCCCCGGATGCACCGGTTCTTCAGTGCACTCATCGACGCTGCCGCTCGAGCCCGAGCTGCCGTTCCACTCCACCCCACAGCACAGGAGCAGCAATGACCTCCAGCGCCCTGCTCAAGCAGCACCTGCACCGCAGGTACCCCACCGTCGACTACGGCCGCGGCGTCTACCTGTACGACACGGACGGCAAGCGGTACCTCGATGGCTCGGGCGGACCGATGACCGCCAGCCTCGGCCACGGAGTACCGGAGATCACGGCGGCCATTGATGAGCAGCTCCGGCACGTCGCGTTCACGTACCGGACCCAGTTCACGAATCAGCCGGCTGAGGAGCTGGCGAGCCGTCTCACGGCCAAGGCTCCGGGCGACCTCAACTGGGCCTTCTTCGTGAGCAGCGGCTCGGAGGCAACCGAGTTCGCCATGCGCGCCGCACTCGGGTACTGGCGCGAGGTTGGCCGACCGGAGAAAATCAAGGTTCTGGGACGCCACATCAGCTACCACGGCATGACCCTGGGCTCACTGTCCATGTCCGGCCATCCCGGGCGCCGGCCCGACTACGGCTCCTTGTTGCATGCCTTCCCCGTCGGCCCGCCCGCATACCAGTACCGCTACGCACGCCCCGGCGAAACAGAGCAGGACTACGCCGCGCGCTCAATCGCCGAGTTCGAGGCTGCGGTCATCGCTGAGGACCCGGCGAGCGTCGCGGCCGTCATCGTCGAACCGATCGTGGGCGCGGCCGGTGGAGTCCTGGTTCCCCCGCACGGCTACCTCCGCCGCCTTCGCGAGATGTGCGATCGCCTCGACATCCTCCTGATCCTGGACGAGGTCATCACCGGTGTCGGACGGACAGGCGACTGGTTCGCCTGCAGCGCGGAGGATGTGGTCCCCGACCTGCTCGTGGCTGGCAAGGGGCTGAGCGCCGGATACTCGCCCGTCGGTGCAGTCCTATTGCGCGAGCACGTCGTATCGGCCTTCCGCGACGGCAGCGGCGTGGCTCCATTCGGCCACACCTTCTCCGGCAACCCACTCGGCGCCGCCACATGCCTCGCCGTCCTCGACTACCTCGAAAGCCACGACCTGCTGGCAGCCGCACGGCAGCGGGGCGATCAGCTCCAGGCGGGCCTGCTCGACCTGGCGACGCGGTACCGCTTCATCGCGGACGTGCGCGGGAGGGGGCTGCTGTGGGGGTTCGAGCTGGTCGAGGACCCCACGACACGGCGAGTACCGGCCGCCAGCCACAACGCCGCCACGGCGCTCGTGGACGCATGCTTCGACCGGGGCCTGATCGTCTACCCCGCTGGCATTGCCCCGCTGAACAACTCCGTCATCATCTCGCCTCCTCTGACAATCGGCGCAGATGAGGTGGTCGAGTTGGTCCGGCTGCTCGACGGGGCGCTGGAAGCCATCGGGCACGCGCCATGGTTGGCCTCTCGCCCGTAGCAACCCGACTCTCTGCTGCTGAAGAACGTCCTGAACCGCAAGCATTGGGACACCCGCGACGAGTTACGCCTCGCGATTATCCACCGGATCGAGCGGGCCTACCATCGTCGCCGCCGGCAACGTGCCCTGGGCAAGCTCACGCCCATCGAGTTTGAAACGATTCACCACACGGTCGCGAAAGTGGAATGAACAACCCCACCCCGCGAGTCAACCAAAGCGGGGGCAGTCCCGATCAATAGTCACAATCTTCACAAGGCCCCCATGCTCGAGATAAGAGCATCGGTTTCCTAAACCGTGTGTCGCGCGTTCGATTCGCGCCGGGGCCACCGAGAAGAGCTTGGTTGCTCGGCGTGGCCATCAGGACGTTGATGGATCGTGACACAGTTGAGAAGCTTCATGGGAACTAGATTGGCACGGAAGCAGCCTCGGACTCACTCAGACACTGGCTGACTACTCGGGGTCAGTTCGCACCAGCTGCGACCCGTGCAGCACTCACATGTCAGGCATCCACAGGAGGAGTCGTGGCACGACGGAACCTCAGTTCCCGAGCCAAGTGGCTCATTGCAGGCGGCGCCCTTGTGGTGGTGATCGGCGGGCTTCTGCTCTTTCAGCCCTGGTTGCTCTTCGTCAACACCACGGTCAACGACGCACTGCCCGAGGTACCGTCGAGCAGTGCGAGCGCGACACCGAGCGATGCTGCATCGACCACTGCTAGCACCCCCTCCGCTTCTTCCGGTGCCAGCACCTCCGCCGGTGCCAGCACCACGGCGAGTCCAACGGCAAGTCCATCGCCCGATAAGCCGGTGGTGCTACGTCGCGGCACCTTGGTGAGTCACGAACACGAGACCACCGGCACTGCACTCATTGTGCAACTTCCCGATGGCAGTCGGATTCTGCGTCTTCAGGATCTCACCACCGCCAGCGGTCCACAGGTCGAAGTGTGGCTGAGCGATCAGCCCGTGATCGAGGGTCGTGATGGATGGTTTGTGTTCAAGGACGGCAATCACGTGAGCCTCGGTGACATCAAGGGCAATCTGGGGAACCAGAACTACAGCATCCCCGCCAATGTCGACCTTGATGCCTACCCGTCGGTGACCTTGTGGTGTGCACGATTCTTTGTGTCGTTTGGCGCTGCCGAACTCAAGCCGGTGTGACGTAGCGACGCACCCACGCGTCGGGGTCGTCGAGCAAGCGACTATCTCTAGGTAGTTGAACTCTTGAGATGCCCCCCTGCCCAAAACTCGTGACTCGATTTACTCAACCGTGTGTCGCGCGTTCGATTCGCGCCGGGGCCACCACAATCCGCCGTTGAAGCCGCGCGTCTCGGCCGGAGTTCTCTGGTGACTACCTGCACGAGCTGTGGTGGTGAACGACACGAGTCGATGTCGGGTGCCACCACAGAACGGGCGGGAGTCGCGCGGGCAGAGGCGGAGCCTGCGCACCGCCGACACCTCCT
>WLOZ01000229.1 GCA_009699025.1 Actinomycetota bacterium | reverse complement strand
TATTGACGAGATCCTCGACCTTTACGAGCGCTACGTCTATCAGCAGTGGATGTACGTGTACATTCGCAGCAAGCTGATCAAGCACCACAAGGACATCTTCGAAGTACTCGACGACAAATTGGGACTGCTCGAGCTGATTCGTCTCTACTAACTCCGTGGCCCGCCAATGACGGGAGGGCCATGAGCGGCGACGTGCACGCCGAGTTGGGCGAGGAAGTGGTCATCATCCGACGGCGTATGCCGCACCCCGACAGCCTGGTTGAGCAGGAGCTGACCGGACTCGCCATCGCAGCATCTGACGTGTATCAAGGATCTTGGACAGGTTCTCTCCTGACGAGAGGATGGGTCTGTGGCCCGAATGAAGCGCAAGTTTTCGCCTCAGTTCAAAGCTGAGGCGGTGCAGTTCGTGATTGAGACGGGTCGCCCGATCGCTGTGATTGCCCGCGAGTTGGAGATCAATGAGGGCACGCTCGGTAGTTGGGTGAACGAGTGGAAGCGAAGTAATCCCGAGCCTGAGAAGGCCCTGACCCCGGTGGAGCGTGCCCGCGTGGGCGAGATGGAAGATGAGATCCGCAGGCTGCGGATGGAGAACGAGTTCCTGAAAAAAGCAGCGGCCTTCTTCGCCAAGACGCAACCGTAGCCGAGCGCTGCGCGTTGATCGATGTGGAGAAGGCCAACTATCCGATTGCGTGGATGTGCTCGATGCTGCACGTGCCCCGGTCCAGTTTCTACCAGTGGCGCAGCCGGGCAGTGACCGCGACTGCCGTCCGTCGCGCGGAGCTGGCGGTGCTGATTGAGGAAGTGTTCGTGGAGTTCCGGCAGACCTACGGGTGCCGGCGGATCACGCGGGAGCTGAACGCCCGCGGGATCGCGTGCAGCGTCGGCCTGGTCGCCGATCTCATGGGTGTCCTGGGTTTGAAAGCGGTGCAGCCACGGGCATATCGGGTTACGACCGTGCACGGTGGTGACGACCAATACCCGCTCGATCTCATCGACCGGGACTTCACCTCCGATGAGCCTGGGACCAAGCTGGTGGGCGACATCACCTACCTGCGCACGCAGGCTGGGTGGCTGTACTTGGCGGTCGTGATCGACCTGGCCACGCGGATGGTCGTGGGCTGGCAGATCGCCGACCATATGCGTGCAAGCCTGGTCATCGACGCCCTGAAGATGGCCCACCTGCACGGACACGTACGCCGCGGCGCGGTGTTCCACTCCGACAAGGGAGCCCAGTACGCCAGCGATGACCATGCCAAGTACTGCACGACGATCGGTGTGCTTCGCAGCATGGGTCGCACCGGGGTGTGCTGGGATAACGCGGTAGCCGAGTCGTTCTTCGCCACACTCAAGAACGAGATGTACTACCGGTACGTGTTCGCGACCAAAGCCCGGGCGCGGTTCGCGGTCGCAGAGTTCATCGAGGTGTTCTACAACCGCAAGCGCATGCACTCGGCGATCGGCTACCGCACCCCCGCGCAAGCACTCGCCGACTACCTGACCGCCGCTCAAGCGGCCTGATCAACCCAAGGAATCAACCAGAGAGACTGTCCAGAATCCTTGACACAGGTCACATCATCGTTTCGGGCGCTGAGTGGCCTCGTGGTTATCTGTCCAACACGCTAGTCTGTTAGGCATGGCTATCGAAATAGGCGTCTTTGAAGCCAAGGCGAGGCTTTCTCAACTTCTTGATTCCGCCGAGTCGGGCGAGGAAGTGATTATCACTCGACGCGGCACACCGGTGGCCCGTCTACTGGGCATGCCGCACCCCGACAGTGTGGTTGAGCAGGCGCTCGCCGAACTCATGTCCATCAGATCTCGGGCAACAACTGGTCCCGAATCGCTCAGAGAACTCATCGACGAGGGTCGTCATCGATGACCTTCATCCTTGATGCTTCAGTGGCGCTGGCCATGGTTCTGCCCGACGAGGGAACCCCGGTAGCGCAGCGGCTGCTCTCGGCCGTCGTTCGCGACGAGGCGATCGTGCCGAGTCTGTGGCACTACGAGGTGGCGTCGGGACTGCACAATGCAGCAGTCCGTGGCCGTCTGTCGCAAGTAGACGCAACCCAGGCGTTAGTCGTTCTCTGTCGCTTACCGCTGCGAATTGATCGTCCCGACCCAGTTCATCTCATCGATCTCTCACGCGAATTGGGACTCAGTGTGTACGACAGCAGCTACCTGTCTCTGTGTCTGAAGGAACGGGCACCGATTGCAACCCTCGATGGCCGACTCGCAGAGGCCGCACGCGCAGCCGGAGTGAGCGTCTTGTCGTGAGCCGCCGGCGGCCAACAGAGTCACGCGTGCTCTGATCGGTGGTCATCTTGGCGATCGACGACGCTAGTCAGCCTGAGCGAGTCCACGCAGCAGAGACTGAACCATCGCGGCGAAGTTTGCCTCGCGGTCGTGGGCAAAGTGCACGCCGGCAATTTCAAGGCTGACTGCGCCGTGGATGGCGCTCCAAATTTGTTGAGCAACTTCAGTGCTGTCGCCTGACGCCAGCCCACCGGAGTCCATCGCCGCATGCACTCGATCAACCAAGGTGGCGAAGGAACCCTTCGCAGCTATCTTGGCCTCTGGCGACAACTCCAGCAGCATCATCTGCTCAAACATCACGTGATACAGCTGCGGATTGTCGATCGCGAATTGCCGGTAGGCCAGACATCCGGCCTGGAGACGAAGCAGTGGGCTCGACGTCGGAGGAATCTCAATCGCCGCTTGAAGCGCCTCAAATCCGCGAACGAAGATAGCTTCGAGCAAACCATCCTTGTTGCCGAATCGCGAGTAGACCCCCATGGGAGCGACGCCGGCCCTCGCTGCCACTGAACGCACCGTGAGGGCGCCCAGGCCAGATTCCTCGATCAGCGTCAGAGCGGCATCGACCAGCGAGTCGGTTACCTCGAGGCTCGGCGTTCGGGTGCGCTGAAAACTTGACACGTTCCAGCATAGCGTGCCATGTTTCTAGAACGTTGTTCTCTAGAGAATTGGTTCACATGTCGTCACTGAGTACAAGCCGTCGGTGGATCGCTTTGAGCGTGCTGTGCCTGAGCCTGCTGTTGTCGGTGGTCGACAACACCATCGTCAACGTGGCGCTGCCAACACTCAACAGCGATCTAGGTGCAGGCACGACCCAACTTCAATGGATCGTTGACGCCTACACGCTTGTTTTCTCAGCACTGCTACTCACCATGGGGCACCTGGGTGATCGCTTTGGCCGCCGACGTGCGTTGCAGCTAGGCCTGTTGATTTTTGCGGTCACATCGGGGCTCGCGACCCTGTCGACAACGTCGAACCAACTCATCGGGGCGCGCGCGCTCATGGGTATCGGTGCTGCTTTGATCTTCCCTGCCACTCTGGCGATCTTGGTGAATGTGTTCACCGATCCTAAGGAGCGCGCGGCGGCGATCGGGATTTGGTCGGCGATGGTGGGAGTCGCGGTGGCTATTGGCCCAATCGCAGGCGGACTGCTTCTTGAGCACTTCTGGTGGGGCTCCATCTTCCTGGTCAATATCCCGGTGGCACTCATCTCGATCGCCCTCGGCGCCCTGCTACTTCCCGAATCCCGCGACCCGAACGTCGGCCCGATGGACTACGCCGGATTGGTGCTCTCAGCCGCGGGCGTTGGGCTGGTGATCTGGGCGATTATTGAGGCCCCGACGCGGGGCTGGACGTCGCCGACCATCCTCATGGCATTCGCTGGCAGCGTCGTACTTCTGGTCGCCTTCGCGCTCGTCGAACGTCGACTGGTTCATCCGATGCTTGACGTTCTTCTCTTCAAGAATGCGCGGTTCACCGCAGCCAGCCTGTCGATCGCTACCGCATTCTTCGCGCTCTTCGGGTTCATTTTCCTCATCACGCAGTTCCTGCAACTGGTGCAGGGATACACCGCGCTGCAGGCCGGTGTTCGCACTCTCCCGTTTGCCATCGCTACGGGCATCATGTCGCCGGTTGCCATTGCGCTCATGCACCGCTTCGGCTCCAGGGCCATCGTGACACTCGGCCTGCTCGTGATGGCCATCGGATTCGTGATCGCCGCAACCGTGCAGGTCGACACTCCCTATCTGGGTCGTGTGCTGATCTCCATGGTGATCATCGCCGCCGGTCTTGGCCTGGCAACGAGTCCCGCGACCGAATCAATCATGGGAGCAGTGCCGCCCGACAAGGCCGGTGCGGGCGCGGCCGTGAACGACACCACTCGCGAGTTCGGTGGCACCCTCGGTGTCGCCGTGGTGGGCTCGGTATTTCTCACCGTGTACGCGCCGCTAGCTGTCGACGGCTACCGCAGCCTCGGCCTTCCGCCAGAGTTTGAGTCGATCGTCCGCGAATCGTTGGCCGGAGGGCTCGGGGTTGCAGCGAAACTTCCCCCTGACGTTGGGGCGCAACTCGTCGCCATCACCAAGGGTGCGTTCGTTGACGGACTCACGCGAGGTTCGCTGGTATCGGCTGCTGTCGTCGCAGTGGGGGCCATCATTGCGTGGAAGTTTCTGCCGACAGGTACGAAGTCCTGACCATGGTGTTGCGTCACTGATTCGCTAGGGTC
>WLOZ01000228.1 GCA_009699025.1 Actinomycetota bacterium | reverse complement strand
TTCTTCCGAAGTGAGCCCACGTGGACATCGAGAGTCTTGCCGGTGCCCACCCACACGGGGTCCCACACGCGCGAGAAAATCTCCTGGCGCGGCACCGCCCGGCCCGGCTCCTCCGACAGCACGGCGAGCAGATCGAACTCCTTGGCGGTGAGGTTCACTGCCACGCCGTCAACGGTCACCTCGCGGCGACTTCGATTAACCATCACGCGGGTGGTGGCCGAGTCTGGGTCGACCCGGCGACGACGGCTGATTGCGCGGATTCGGGCGGCCAGTTCGCGCACCGAGAACGGCTTCACCACGTAGTCGTCAGAACCGAGCTCGAGGCCGATGACTCGGTCGGTCTCGTCGCCGCGCGCCGACGCGATGATGACCGGAACGTCGCTGACTCGCCGGATATCGCGCAGCACGTCAAGCCCGTCGCCATCGGGAAGGCCGAGGTCGAGCAGAATGACGTCAGGGTGCACCGCGTGCAGTGCAGGAAGTACCGAGGCAGCGAGCGCTACCAGGTGCACGTCGAAGCCGTTGCGTTCGAGCCCCTCTCGGAGGGGTACGCCCACCGCAGGGTCATCTTCGACCACCAGAACCATCACACCCCGATCCTCGCACGCGGTTCGCCCGCTCACCGGTTGCTGACCAGGCCTTACCCAGGCTTTACCTCGCGCTGGGGCGGACTTTTAGCGCCACCACCTAGCGTGAGCAGTGGGCAGGGAGCCCATGCTCAACAAAGGAGTCACCATGAAGCGGTCATCAATCTTGGCAGTCATTGGAGCCACCAGCATGGTGCTGGTCGCAGGAACTACCGCCGCCATCGCGGTGGTCACCGGCGTCGCGCCCACGGGCACCAGCGGCACCGATCGCGCGGTGGTGGTGACCTCCACCAACTCGGCCCGACCCTCTGACACCGCCACGAGCCGGCCGTCGCTCACCGCCTCATCCCTTCCCCTCATCAGCAGCCCCCGGCCCACCAGCGCCGACGCAGCATCCGAGACAATCCCCTCAGACTCAGGTGCGGTGACCGACCCGTCGAACGTCGACAGCGGTACCGGCCCGACCACGGCGCCGAGCGACACTCAGGAGCCCGAGGACACCCAGTCGTCCGAGCCCACGGAGGGGCCTGACGACACCCAGACGGCCGAGGACACCCAAGAGTCCGAGGACTCGCCAGACTCCGAGGACACCCAAGAGGCCGAGGACACCGAAGAGCCCGAGGACTCGCCAGACTCCGAGGACTCGCCAGACTCCGAAGAGTCCGAGGATGACTAGTCAAGCAGCGCGCTCTGCGCCTGCTCCTGCTCCTGCGTCGCGACGGCGAGGGCGCAACCACACGTCCGACCGCATTTTCGCGGTAGGGCTCGCGTCAGCGACGTGTCTCGGGCTCGTCGGAGTGGTCGGAGTGCGGTCGGCCCAGGCGCGATCGCTCACCGAGGCCATGGTGCCTGCAGCCTCAATCGAGTCAGTGACGCCGTCGGGTCTGACTCGGTCTGATCTCACCTCCTGGGAGGCCGAGCTCAAGGCCGAGCAGGCGAGGCTCACGCGCTACCAGCACCGCCTCAGCGCTGCCGCAGTAGCGCTCAATCGCGACGTGCTCGCGTACAACGGGGCTGTGAAGGCACGCGCCGCAACGACTCAGCTGGCGGCTCGGCAGTCACCATCGATCCCCACCTACTCGGGCGGCAGCAGCTCGGGCGGCAGTTCCGGCGGTAGCAGCTCGGGCAGCAGCTCCGGAGCAGTTCAGGCGCAGCCAGTGTCAAACTCCCGCAGCAGCGGGTAGCGAGCATGAGCGTCGTCGTCGATCGACACGCACGCGCTATGGGCGGTCCGGCCCAGGTCATCGTCTACACGCACAGCCCCCACCACGCCGATAACCTCGCCGGCCTCGCGCTGGAGCGTATCGAGATCCTCGAGGACACCTGGTCGCGATTCAGACCCGACAGCGCGCTGTCACGGCTCAACGACAGGGCCGGCCGCGGCCCGCAGAGCATGGGCCCCGATCTGGCGCTGCTGGTTATCGCCATGCTCGAGGCCAGCGCCGTCACCCAGGGCCGCTACGACCCCACGGTGCTGCACAGCATGACCAGGCTCGGTTACGACCGCGACTTCGCGGCCGTCATCGCACGAGAGGCCCTCGAGGTGGCAGCCGCTGTCACGTCGCCCACCCCCGGAACTCTCCACATCGACTTCGATCCGACCGCCTCGACCGTCACTCTTCCCCGCGGTGTCGGCCTCGACCCCGGGGGCATCGGCAAGGGGCTGGCCGCCGACATCGTCGCCAGCGAGATTGAGGCAGCCGGTGCCACCGGAGTGCTCGTCAACCTCGGCGGCGACGTCGTCACACGGGGCACGGCCGCCGGAGAGCCGTGGCTGGTGGGGATTCAGGACGACCGCCTTCCGAGCTCACCCGTCCTCGAGCAGGTGACCCTCACCGACGCCCTTCCTGCCATCGCGACATCGTCGACCCTGAAGCGGCGCTGGCATGGGCGTCACCACGTGGTGAGTCCGCTGACCGGGCTTCCGGCCGAGACCGACCTCGCCCAGGTCAGTGTGCAGGCTCCCAGCGGGTGGCTCGCCGAGGCTGCCACCACCTGTGTGCTCCTGCTCGGCGAGCACGAGGGTGCCCACTGGCTCCGCGAGCAGGGATTCAACGGGCTGCTTCTCCCTGCCGACACCACCCGTTCATCCACGCACGTGGCAGCACGAGGAGGCCGAGTACATGCCTGACGCCCTCACCAACCTTCCCTGGACCTGGCTACTCATTCGGGGCACCGGGCTCACCGCGTGGGGACTCCTCACCGCCGTGGTCGTGTGGGGGCTACTGCTTCGCACCCGGCTGTTCGGGCGCCTCGCGCCACCGGCCACCCTGCTCGTGATGCACCGCTGGCTGAGCGCACTTGCCCTGAGCTTCCTCGCCGCGCACCTAGTGCTCCTCACCATCGACCCCATGGTGCGCTTCACCCCGTGGCAGATTCTGGTGCCGCTGACGGCGCCCTGGCAGCCGTTTGCCGCGGGGCTGGGCACCGTGGCGCTGTGGCTACTCATCCCCGTATCGGTGGTGGGGCGCCTGCGACGAAGGCTGGGCAAGTCGGGCAACGTGTGGTTCCGTCGCACCCACCTCATGGCGTATGCGGCGTGGCCCGTGGCCACCCTTCACTACGTGCTCGCCGGCACCGACGCCCTGGCGCAGTGGTCGCTGGGGCTGCTGGTCACAGCCGGGGCGCTCATCGTGTTTGCCCTGCTGGTTCGCGGCTTCGCCCCTGCCCCGGCACGCCCGCGCCCCGTGCCAGCACCTACGGCCTGACGGCGGCCTTAATGACCGACTCGTCGTGCGCCGACGCCTCGATGGCGGCGCCGGTCTGGTCGAGGCCGAAGGTGTGGGTGAGGAATCGTCCGAGCCGAACCCGACCCGTCACGATGTGCTCCACCGCCAGAGCGAAGTCGGAGTCGTCGTAGGCGAACGACGTCGTCACATCGAACGGGCCCGGCGGCCATGGCAGCGGGCTACCGCCCAGGCCGACTAGCACCAGTCGTCCGCCGGACCGAACCAACTGCGAGGTAGCGGCGATCGCTGACGCCGCTCCCGATGTATCGATCACGGCATCCACCGCGCTGGGCCCAGGCAGCGAGTCGGGAGCAGTGGCGTCGGCCCCGATCAGGCTGGCGGCGGCGCGCCTCGCCTCACGCGGCTCGATGACCAGCACCTGCGCGACACCCGCCGCGATCGCGGCAGCGGCCACGCACAGTCCCACCGAGCCGCCGCCGATCACAGCCAGCCGCTCACCCGAACTCAGCCTCGCCCGCCGCACCGCGTGCACCGCAACCGCGAGCGGCTCGGCCCACAGCACCTCGTTGGGCGACAGGTCGGCCGGCACCGCGACAACATCGGCGCCGAGGTCGACATCGGTGATGACCACCCATTCGGCGAA
Source organism: Actinomycetota bacterium (assembly GCA_009699025.1). The sequence continues at coordinate 626 of WLOZ01000228.1, read as the reverse complement.
CCCGCCTCGGGCGCCGTAGCCCAGCGTGCGGGCGCCCGATTCGCCGCACAGGCCAGGACGGCCCTCGGTGCAGTAGTCGCACCGCTGGCACGCACGCGCCGGACGCACGGCCACCCGCGTTCCGACCGCGAGGTGGTCACGCCCGGTCACGTCGGCTCCCACCGACTCGACCAGCGCCGACATCTCGTGGCCCAGCACCTGCCCGGCCACCGCGTAGTGGCCGTGCAGGTACGACGCAACATCCGACCCGCACACACCGCACGCCTCAACCCGCAGTAGCAGGTCGCGTGCGCCGACGTCGGGTCGCTCGCTCGCCTCGACCACGAGAAGCCCGGGCTCGACAAACACCGCACTGCGCACCTTTAGTGCACCTCCTGGCCGCCGGTGACGTTCAGCGCCTCACCGGTAATGAACGACGCGCGGTCCGACAGCAGAAACTCAACCGCCGACGCTACGTCGTCGGGCTGGCCGAAACGTCGCAGCGGAATCTGCCGAGCGAGCCTCTCGCGATACTCCTCGGGGGTGCGCCCCGCAGCGCCCCCGATGCGCTCGTACACCCCGCCCTTCACGGCGAGCAGCGGGGTGTCGATCGTTCCGGGGCACACGGCGTTCACCGTGATGCCCTC
>WLOZ01000227.1 GCA_009699025.1 Actinomycetota bacterium | reverse complement strand
TCGAGGTACTGACGCACCACGCGGGCCACGAGCGCCGGAGCGCCGCACACGTCCATGACGGCCATGGCGAGGGCCTCGGGCACATCGTTGGGCACGTGGGCGGCGATGGAGCGCTGGAACAGGATCGCGGTTCCGTCGCACGGCACCTGCTCGGACAGGCCATCCCATGAGGTGAGGCCGTCGGAAATTAACAGCGGAGTGAGTGTGAGGGAGACCAGCGTAGTGATGAGGTCGCCGGGAGACACGGCGAGGTGCGCTTCAGGCCCCACCTCCTCGACGACGCCCACGAGCATCCCTCCGGAGCCGGTCACGGGATTGTGCATCTTGCCGCGGCTGGCGATGATGCCCAGCACCTCCTCGCGGACACGCTCCCCGTTGCCGTGGTGCTTATCGTGCAGTTGGCGGTACGACGCCGCATCGAGGTTGAGCCGCCGCACGCGCACGCGAATCTCATCTGCCGTAATCGTGGGGTTGGGGTCAAGTCGCCATGCAGCCTGCGGAAGGACGCCGCTCGGCTCAAGCACGCGGTGCAGGCCCACGGGTGACGACAGCGGCGGGTCGAGTGGGGTCACGGGCTGATCCTTCCATCCAGGGGTTCGATCGAGTGGTTGGCGCGACAATGAAGGAAGGACGAACGGATGCACAAAGCGTCTACTACGGGAAATCCTACTGTTGGAGATGGCGTCAATGCCAAAATCATCGGTACAGTGCTGCTATGACCGAAATTCTGAGCCGTGCACCAGAGCGGGACCTTGGCCCCGGCGTCGACCAGCAGCCGTACTCCTATCGTCGAGTCGAGCTGGTTGAGCCTGACTTCACCCGCTTCCCCGGATGGGCCGACGTCACCGTCGACCAGTGGCGCTCTGCCCAATGGCAGCGCTCGCACTGCGTGAAGTCGGCCGATCAGCTGAAGGCCGTGATGGGCGACCTCGTGGGCGATGTGTTCTATGCCGACCTGCTGCGCGACCAGCTCGAAATGGCCACGATGTCGATGCTGATTCCGCCCCAGATGCTCAACACCATCTCCAGTCAGGTCACGCCGGGAGGCGCCGGTTCACTCACCGACGCTTTCTACGCCGACCCGGTGCGCCGCTACATGCTGCCTGTGTTCTCCGATCGCCTCACGCAGTGGGCAAGCCACCCTCACGCCAGCCGCGACTCGCTGCACGAGCACGAGATGTGGGTGGCCGAAGGCCTCACACACCGCTACCCCACCAAGGTTCTCGCCGAACTGCTGCCCACCTGCCCCCAGTACTGCGGCCATTGCACGCGCATGGACCTCGTCGGCAATTCCACACCCACGGTCGACAAGCTCAAGCTGGTGCTCAAGCCGGTCGATCGCTACGACGCGATGATGGCTTACCTCCGCCGCTCCCCCCAGGTGCGCGACGTGGTGGTGTCGGGCGGCGACGTAGCCAACATGCCGTGGCCACGTCTTGAGTCATTCATCATGTCGCTGCTCGAGATCGACAACATCCGCGACATCCGGCTGGCCACCAAGGCTTTGATGGCTCTGCCCCAGCACTGGCTCTCCGACGATGTGCGGGCAGGCATGGGTCGAGTCGCCGCTACTGCACGCGAGCGTGGGGTTTCCCTTGCCATCCACACCCACGTCAACAACGCCGAATCAGTCACTCCGCTCGTGGCCGAGGCGACCAGGGCGATGTTCGAGGCCGGCGTTCGCGATGTGCGCAATCAGGGTGTGCTCATGCGGGGGGTCAACGACTCTGCCGAGCAGTTGCTCGACCTCTCATTCGCGCTCCTCGATGGCGCCAGCATCATGCCGTACTACTTCTACCTGTGCGACATGATTCCTAACAGCGAGCACTGGCGCCTGTCGCTGGGCGAGGCCCAGGTCCTCCAGCACGCAATCATGGGCTACCTGCCGGGATTCGCCACCCCTCGCATCGTGTGCGACGTGCCCTACGTGGGCAAGCGCTGGGTGCACCAGGTGGCCGAGTATGACCCCACCCTGGGCATTTCCTACTGGACCAAGAACTACCGCACGGGCATCGAGGCCACCGACGCCGAGGCTCTCAGCCGACGCTACGAGTTTTTCGACCCGATCCACACGCTGCCGGCCGAGGGCCAGCAGTGGTGGGCCGAGCACGCGCCCACAGCGAGCTAGGTGGGAGCGTCGCCCGGAAGACCGACGGCGCGACCCTCGAAGGGTGTCGACAGCACCACGATGGTGCGGGTCGATACCGACGCCGCTGCCCTGATCTCGGCCAGCAGTGACTCGAGGGCGCCGGGGGTAGCGACTCGCACCGTGAGAATGTACGACTCATCACCTGCCACCGAGTAGCACGACTCGATGGCTGAGATATCGCGCAGTCTCAGCGGGTAGTCGTCGGCGGCCGCGGGGTCGACCGGGGTGATGGAGACGAACGCGGTGAGGGGCAGGCCAACTGCGGTGTAGTCGATACGGGCGCCGTAGCCGGTGATGATGCCGCGCGTTTCGAGCCGCTTCACCCGCTGGTGTACCGCCGACGTCGACAGCCCGGTCTCGCGCGCGAGGTCGGTGAACGACATACGGCCGTCGGTGGCCAGCAGCCCCAGGATCGTGCGATCGGTCTCTTCCACCCTGCGAACTGTAGTCCCCGGCCGCTCATGGCCGTGGCGGCGTGTGGGCTACCCAGGGTGCTGAACGCTCACTCCCCCACCATGACGAGCTCGCGCGGGCGGGCGTTCATGAGGATCGGGCCGGTATCTCCGCACACCACGATGTCCTCGATGCGCGCGCCATGCACCCCCGCGAGGTAGAAGCCCGGCTCGATGCTGAACGCGAAGCCCGCCTCGAGCAGTGTGGCGTTGCCGCTGACGATGTAGGGCTCTTCGTGCGTCTCGAGGCCGATGCCATGGCCGGTGCGGTGGATGAACAGGTCACCGAGTCCGGCGTCGGAGAGGATGCCTCTCGCCACCGCGTCGATCGACTCGCAGGCCACTCCTGGCCGTACGTGGGCAACCGCCGCGGCCTGTGAGCGCTGGAGCACCTCGTAGGCGGCGAGGAATTCATCCGACGGCGTGCCCACAGCGTAGGTGCGGGTCTCGTCGCTGCAGTAGCCGTCGGGCATGGTGCCGCCGATATCGACCACCACGGCGTCGCCTCGCTCGATCACGCGGTCGCTCACCTCGTGGTGGGGGCTGGCGCCATTGGGGCCGCTCGCAACGATCACGAAGTCGACGCTCACGTGGCCGGCGGCGAGGATGGCGTCGGCGATGTCGCGACCCACCTCGCGCTCGGTGCGGCCGGCTCGCAGCCACTGGGTCACTGACGCGTGCACGGAGTCGATGGCGGCTCCTGCGCGCTGCAGCGAGGCGACTTCCGACGGCGTCTTGCGCATGCGCAGGTGGTTGATCACCTCACCGGCAAGGCGCTGCTCCACGCTCGGCATGGCGGCGCGGAGACGCAGTGCCTTCTCGGCCCACATCCGGTTGTCGACGGCCACGCTCGCGACGCCCGGCAGGGTACTGGCCACCAGCGCGTAGGGGTCGTCGGTTTCGCCCCAGCTGAGCACGTCGATGCCGAGTTCGCCCGCGGGGCTGGCCAGCGCTGCGGGGCGCTCGAGCAGCGGCACCACCATCAGGGGGTCGCCGTGAGCAGGGATCACCAGGGCGGTGAGCCGCTCGAGCGGCACGGCGTCGTAGCCGATGAGGTAGCGCAGATCGGGCCCGGGGCTCACCACGAGCGCGCCGATGCCGAGGTCAGCGGCGTACTGGCGGGCACGGGCGAGTCGGTCGGCGAGGTCGGCAGCGGGTGTGTGGCTCATGCGCCAACGGTAGTGGTGGTGGGTGGGGTGGGGAATGTCGGTCGCGGCGGAATTCAGAACCCCGACGGATCAGTCGTGATCGCCAGCAATCCTCCCGTGGTCTTCTTCCACGCCACCGGCGACGGCGGCGGTCGGCCGTTCGACCCGATCCCGTCTGAGGGGCTACCCGGCGGTGTGCGGCAGACTGTCGCGCATGACCCAGCGACTCATGCTGCTCGACTCCGCCTCGCTGTACTACCGCGCCTACCACGGCGTTCCGGAGTCAACCGTGGCGCCAGACGGCACGCCGGTGAACGCGGTGCGCGGATTCCTCGACTTCATCCGGCGGCTGGTGACCGACCACTCCCCCACGCACCTGGTGGCGTGCTGGGACGACGACTGGCGGCCGAGCTTCCGGGTGGAAGCGATCCCGTCGTACAAGGCGCACAGGGTGGCAGTCGATGACCCTGACGCCGAGGAGGTGCCCGACACGCTCAAGCCCCAAGTTCCGGTCATCATGCAGGTGCTGTCGGCGCTTGGTGTGCCGCGCATTGGGGTGGCCGGTTTCGAGGCCGACGACGTGATCGCGACACTGGCCTCGCGGGCCACGATGCCGGTGCGCATCGTCACGGGCGACCGCGACCTCTTTCAACTCATCGACGACGTGGCGGACGTGAAGGTGGTGTACACGGCCCGCAGCGTGAGCGCGCCCGACATCTACGACGAGGCCGCGATTGCCGCGAAGTACGCGATTCCGGGCCGCGCTTACGCCGACTTCTCCATTCTTCGAGGTGACCCTTCCGAC
>WLOZ01000226.1 GCA_009699025.1 Actinomycetota bacterium | reverse complement strand
GAGTCATCGCTGGCGAGCACGTGGGCGATGAGTCAGGCAGCAATCGGAACTCGACAGTGCGTCAGGCCGCGCGAGCGAGGGCCGGGAGCGGTAGTCACGACCCACGGGGTGATGTGATCGTGCAGCAGTACGGTGGCGCTCCGAAGGCAGTGTGCTCCGAAATCCCCCCGGCGCCGGTCGTCAGCCGTCGACAGCGGCCCTGTCGACTGACGCGCGTGTGCCCCCGACCCGCGGGGGTCGGGGGCACACGCAGGCGCTGACGAGATCTCAGGCGCAGCCCACAGGCTTGGTCGAGGTGGGGTTGCCGCCGCTGCTCTTCGACAGGTACCAGATCTCCGTGGTCGGGAGGGACGCATGGGTGGCCCTGAGGCAGAAGTCGGTCGCCGACACTGCATTGGTCGTGAGTGTGACGTTGGCGCTTTGCACCGAGCCGAGCGCGGTCGGTAGCCCGACACCCACCGTGAACCCGGAGATACTCGTGTAGTTGCCCGAGGTGTTCACCGCGGCCGACTCCACGAAGGTGGCAGCATTTTTGAGGTCAGACTTCATACTGGCGCGATACCCGTTCTGCCTCTGATTCAGGAACGTCGGAATGGCGATCGAGGCGAGAATGCCGATGATCACCATGACGACCAGAAGTTCGATGAGGGTGAACCCCTCCTGCTCTCGAGCACGAAGCCGACGATTCATGACTGTCCCCTTTGATGTGTGGGCCGCGTGTCGGCCTCTCCCTCAGTCCTTCGGGGCAATCGGACGGGACTTTAGTCCCGCTTCCTAACCGGAGCCGAACGACGGGAGTGCCTCATACTTTCAGCCGATCCCAGTCACGACAGCCCAGGTGGGTGAGAATCCGGTCCCGAAGGTCGGCGCGATCATCTTCACCGGCACCCCACAACGACGCAGGTCTCAGTCAGTTCCGCACACTGCTCATCGCTACCCCCACGACGTGCGCGGCCGCGGTTCGAACGTCGCGAACGCGCCACGAGCCGTCAGTGGTCGACTCGCACAGCCATTCGGGGAAGAGCGCTGCCTGTCGCCCCCCTTCCACCTGTTCTGAATACCAGTTGGCCACTGAACCGCGGTGGGGACCCGGCGGGACAAGCACGGTCCCCGGGAGGTTCCAGACCCAGGCCACCTTCTGTAGCAGAGGTCCTGCGGTGCAGACGTAGTAGTCAGCCGTACCTGCCCACGCCAGGGCCTCGTGGAGGCCCAGTCCTGAGGTCGACAGCACTGCCCCGGTTGCCTGCGACCGGTCAACAGCACGGCGTACGACCTCCGCGCGGAAGTGGTGAGCCGCCAGAACCTGCGCCTCGCGCCACGACTGACCGGTCTCGACCGAGTCTGGCGTGAACGCATCGATGACGACATCGCCACCCGTGCGACTGCGCCACTGGGTCGCGAGTGCCACCGCCAGAGCCACCGCGTTTGTCGGGCCGCCACCGTCGGGCTGAATTCCGATCCACAGCCGCGGACCCTCGCGAGCAGGCGTGTTGACGGAGTTGAGCGAGGCCGCCACGCGGCTCCGCGCCTCGGAGGACACGCGGACTCCTCCACACGGAACCGTGCCCCTCGGCGCCACCTCGCGGCCACTCCGGGCGAACTCACCCAGCGCCGGAAGGAGGTCGCCAAGCGAACCAAGCGCCTCGAATTGGGCCACGCCCTCCGGATCGATCTCCAACCGCACGTCACCTGAGGCCAGCAACCCTGCCAGCAGATCCTCCCAGAGCACGAGGGCCGGCAGGTTGTTCCAGAGGTCATGAACCATGCTCGTGGTTCCGACCCGCACCACCCTCGGCGTGGGCGGGCCCTCGGCGAGGGCAACCCGAGCCTGATCGAGTAGCAGCGCCACCCGATGGCCGAGTACCGCAGCGACCGAACCCTCGGACTCGGTCTTGGCACTCCCGGCGAGTGCAAAGACCGAGTCTGCAAGAACGACCCGATCGATCTGCCAGCCCGTGCTCATGCCCGCTGTGACCAGCGCGAGCCCGTCTGAACGCCCTGAGGCCAGGACGAATTGCCCACCGTGCACACGTGGCACGGTGAACGAGGTGAGCGCCGTGGCCTCGCCGTCGAGGTTGACGCCGCCGGTCTCGAGCAGTTGGCGCTGATAGCTCAGCCCGACCCCACCCGCCTCAGCCTCGTTCAGTTCCGCAACGGCCGAGCGCATCCGTGCGGAGAGCGTCAACCACGAGCCACCAGTACGGGCAGGAGCGGTGCGACGGCTGAGTTCAGCCTCACGGGTGCGAACGAGATCGGCCGCCACTAGCGGCGCGGCACCACCGGGCGGGCGGTTCAGCACCTGTTGCATCTGCTCGCGCACAGCGATCGCTCGCTCGGCATTAGGTCCGCGCTCAACCGCGTCGAGGAATGCCGACAGCCCCACCATGAGGTCTGACTTCTCGACGATCTGCTCGATCGCCTCGCCCACCGGGTTCCAGCCCGGATTTCCAGGCGCCCTGGTGATCAGGAGCGGCTTGCCGGTGTAGGCGAACTCCTCAATGAACGTGATGCCATCGGTGACCATCGCCCATGCTTCGGCAAGCTGCGCGACGTGGCCTTCCTTGTCGGCCTCTGCGTCAGAGAACGTGATATTCGGTAATGACTCGAGCTCGGCGAAGAAGTTGGCCTCGTCATCGGCGGACCACAGGCGGTCGCGGCGCAGCGCCTGCCAGAGGAGGGAGTGCGGGCGGAACACGAAACTCACCTGCGGCCGGCGCCTGACCTGCTCGAGGAAGTCGTGCCTCCCCGCGAGGAAGGTCGAATAACCGGGACCGCCAGTGGGCCACGAGTGCCCCCACCAGGGGCACCAGAGCACGAGGGGTGTGGGAGACACCTCGTGGGGCACGTCCCACACGTCGAGGCCAGGATGACCGGTGAGAAGTACGGCCTCACGTGCCAGGCCGGCGCCCAGCACCGTGTCTCTCTCGTAGGGAGTATCGGCGTAGATTCGCTGACAGTGGTCGTAGAACGAGCTCGCTGACTCGCCACCGCCCACGTCGGGACTGATGGTGAGCCCGTACGAGATGTAGTGCACCGGCACCCCCAGCACGTCCGGCGCAAGGCCGGGATGGCGGTGGAAGTCGTAGGGAGTGGCAAGAAATACGGCGCTGGGCCGAAGCGACCTGATGCGCTGTGCCTCGACGCTCGGCGCGACCTGAGGAAGTGGCTCGAAACCCCGCTCGGTCAGCTTTCGCCAAAGCCCGTCGGCGGAGCGCTGGTCGAACTCAGAGCCATCGTGGAGGGGGGCCGACGGGCCTTCGACGCGACGCTCAGGCGCGACCACCACCGCGACCGGCACCCCCGCTCGCCTCAACTCATGCCACACGGGGGCCACGAGCTCAAACGTCGACAGCCACTGCGCGATGAACACGATGGGTGCACCCCTGTCGTTGCCCACTTCACCCAGCACCGTCGCGCCTCCCCACCTCAATCGGATCTCCAGCCTCCTACTGTGTCGCATCGACTCGCGATTGCCCCACAATGTCAGGATGAAGGTCGCAGTGGTGGGCGCGGGATTTTCCGGACTCGCGTCGGCAATGACACTGGCAGACGCCGGGGTCGACGTGCAGGTATTCGAAGCCCGCGACCGGGTGGGCGGCCGAGTGTGGTCGCAGGAACTGGTTGCGGGCGACCCGCGCACCGTGGTCGAGCGCGGCGCAGAGTTCGTGCTCGACGGCTACACCTGCCTCGTCGGATGGGTCGACCGGCTCGGCCTCAGCCTCGCCGACACCACCATGAGTTACTACGAACGCGAGCCGCGGGGCGGTCAGCCCACCGATGGGTCCGCCATGGCAGCGGTCGCCAACGCCCTCGCAGAGGCCGTGCGCACCGACCCTTCCGCCCGAAGCGCCACTGTGGCCGAGGTTGCCGCAGCCTCAGGTGCCATTGACCCAGCCGCCGCACGGGCCTTCCTGGCGCGCGTCGCCATCAGCTGCGCTTTCCCCGTCGATGAACTGTCGGCCAACGCTCTGCTTGAGGCCGCGTCCACGTTGGCGATGCTGCCCACCCATCGGGTGTCAGGGGGCAATCAGGGCATCGCCACTGCCATGGCCCAGCATCTGGGCGTACGAGTGCACCTCGAAACGCCGGTGCGCTCGGTCAGCTGCGGCGAGGACTCGGTCACGCTCTCACTCGACTCAGGGCCCGAGAGCTTCGATCGCGTTATCCTCGCGCTTCCGCTCACGATTCTGAGCGAACTCCCTCTCACGCCCGCAGCCCCCGGCTGGAAGGCGAACGCGTGGTCACGGGTCGGAGTGGGCCACGCGGCCAAGTTGCATGTGTTGCTCGACGAGCCCGCTGCGGCGTCCGCCGTGCTGTCGGTGCCCGACCTCTTCTGGACGTGGATCGCTACCGACGCCTCGGGCCTGTGCCAGCCGGTGGCCCACTGCTTCAGCGGCTCAACCCCCGCACTCGATGCCCTCGGCGTCGCCGAGGGAAGCCGCCACTGGCTCTCTCTGCTGGGTCAGCTACGACCGGAGCTCTCCCTCAACGCACGCACCCACCTGCTCACCACGTGGGCCGATGACCCCTGGTCGCGCATGGCCTACTCGGCCGACAAGCTCGGTCGCG
>WLOZ01000225.1 GCA_009699025.1 Actinomycetota bacterium | reverse complement strand
GAGCCCCGGCCCGTGGTCGGCCACCTCGACGCGCCAACAGTCACCCCGCTCAAGCATTCGCACCTGCACATCGCAGCCGGCTGGCGTGTGCTTGCGCGCGTTGTCGAGCAGTGCCCCCACCACCTGGGTAAGTCTGTTTGCGTCGCCCGCGACGGCGGCCTCGGTGGGTCCGTCGAGGTCGAAGGCGCGGCTGGGGTCGATGGCGCGCGCATCGGACACCAGCCCGGCGACGACCGCGACGAGATCGACCCGGTCATGCCGGAAGTCGGGTCCGCGGTCCATCTCGGCCAGCAGCAGGAGGTCGTCGACGAGGCCGCCCATACGGAGGGCCTCCTGCCGGATGCGGCGCATCGCATCGTCAACGCTCGCCGGGTCACTGAGCCCTCCGGCGGCCCGCAGCGCCGCGTAGCCAGACAGCGTGGCCAAGGGGGTGCGCAGCTCGTGCGAAGCGTCGGCCACGAACTGTCGCAGGCGCGCCTGGGCAACCTCGTTCTCCTCGACCAGCCTGTTGAAAGCCTGCCCGAGTTCCTGCGCCTCCGTGCCTTCGGGAAACGCTGGCACCCGCTGGGTCGTGTCACCGGCGCCAATGGCACGGGCCACCCCGGTGACCTCGGCGATGGGCCTGAGCCCGAGCCGCACCATCCACCAAAACACCAGAGCGATGACGCCCAGAAGCAGGGCACCGATGCCCAGCAGGTTGCGGGCCAAGGTCGCAGACGCGGCGTCGACGTCGGCGAGGGACTGCCCCACCACCGCAGACGCGCCCATCGGCCCTGGGAAAGCGACCACCCGCATGCGCTCCCCCGAGCCCCCGGTGGTCTCGACAGTGGTCGGAGCCGCGTACGAGCGGCCCGGCTTCAGCACGGGGGTGGTTCCGGGGTCGCTCTCGGGGGTGCCCACCGTCATCATCACGCCGTTAGCCTCGAGCCTCCCGACGTACAGGTCGGCCAGCGAACGTTGTCCGCGCGCATTGGGTGCGTCGGGGGGGTCGTTGGGGGTAAGCGGCGCCAGCGCAGCCGCAGACATCGCCGGCCGGCGCAACGAGTCGAAGCGTGAGTCAACCTGCTGCAGCAGGGTTGCCGACTGAACTCGGAAGAGCACGTAGCCCGCGATGAGGAGCAGCGCGATGACCGCGCCGAGCGCAAACAGCAGCCGCGAGCGGAGCGTCATCACGGCTCCCTGATGGTGTAGCCCACACCGCGCACGGTGCGGATCAGCTTGGGCTCGCCCGCGTCGACCTTCTTGCGCAGGTTGCTGACGAACGACTCGATGATGGACGAGTCTCCGTTGAAGTCGTACTGCCACACGGTGTCGAGGATCTGCGCTCGGCTTACCACCCGGCCCGCGTTGGTCATCAGGTATCGCAGCAGGTTGAACTCGGTGGGAGACAGCAGGGCCTCCTGGCCCCCACGCCACACCCGGTGCGAGTCAAGGTCAAGTTCGAGGTCGGCCACGGCCAGTCGCGACGACTCGACCCCGGCTCCCGCGCGACGCAGTGCGACCTGCACCCGCGCCACGAGTTCCTCGAGCGCGAAGGGCTTGGTGATGTAGTCATCGCCCCCGATGGTGAGGCCCTTCACGCGGTCGGCGGTGTCGTGGCGCGCTGTGACAAAGAGGATGGGCGCCCGGCAGCCCTTGTTACGCAGCCGCGTGAGCAGGTCGAACCCGTCGAAATCAGGAAGCATCACGTCGAGCACGATCACGTCGGGCGCGAACCGGTCAACCTCTTCCAGCGCCTCAAGACCCGAGGCCACGGCCCGGGTCTCGAAGTCAGCGAGGCCCAGGGCCGAGGTAATGAGGAACGAGAGGTTTTCCTCATCGTCGACTACGAGCACTCGCGGAGTTGTCGCCATGCCATCACTCTCCCACTCTCACCTGAAGGCAGGCTCGACGCTTCCTGAACGTTGGCTGGATGCATTCTCCAGCCAATCTCCAGCCGTCCTTGCAGACCGCTCCAGCCCCCGTGGGGATCGTAGTGATGTGCCCGAAGACGTCGGGCAAACCACTCATAGAGAGCGAGACCACGATGAACACCCGATTCAAGACAGTGCTCACCATCGCCGGAGTCGCCACCACTGGCGCCCTGATTCTCGGCGGTACTGCCGCGAACGCCGCCAACACCACCCCGACGCCTTCCACGAGCGCCACGGAGTGCACCGGGCCGGCGTCGTCACTGACCGGCGACCAGTGCAGCACCTTCCTCAACGACATCGCCTCGGTACGCGCCCAGCGTGACGCCGTGTTCGTTAAGTACGGGCTCACAGCACCCACCGGGGGCGACCACGAGGGACGCGAGCAGGTCGAAACCCTCAGCGCCGACCAGAAGGCCGCCTTCAAGGCCGACATGGAGCCGGTGCGCACCGCACGCGACGCTGTGTTCGCGAAGTACGGCATCACCGCCCCCGAGCACGGACCCCGTGACGGCCGGGGCGGACCCGGCGGCCAGGGCGACCCCGCGGCCAACCTCACCGATGCCCAGCGATCCGCACTTCGCACCGACATGACTGCGATCGACGCCCAGCGCGACGCCGTGTTCGCCAAGTACGGCATCACCGCTCCCACCGAGGGTGACCGTGGCGACGGTCGCGAGGGCGTCCGCGAGCAGGTCGAGGCCCTCAGCGCCGACCAGCAGGCCGCGTTCAAGGCTGACATGGAGCCCGTGCGCGAAGCACGCGATGCCGCCTTCGCCGAGTACGGGATCACAGCACCCGAGCACGGACCCCGTGACGGCCAGGGCGGACCTGGTGGACCCGGCCACGAGGGCGACCCCGCGGCCGACCTCACCGATGCCCAGCGATCCGCGCTTCGCACCGACATGACTGCCGTCGAGGCCCAGCGCGACGCCGTGTTCGCCAAGTACGGCATCACCGCTTCCACCGAGGGTGACCGTGGCGACGGTGGCCAGGGCGTGCGCGACCAGGTCGAGGCTCTCAGCGCCGACCAGCAGGCCGCGTTCAAGGCAGACATCGAGCCCGTGCGCGAAGCACGCGACGCGGCCTTCGCCGAGTACGGCATCACCGCACCCGAGCACGGCCCCCGTGGCGGCCAGGGTGGCGGCCAGGGTGGACCCGTTCACCAGGACGCCACCCCCGCGTCCTAACCCCTCACGGCAATGCCCCCGGCCTGATCAGGCCGGGGGCATTGCCGCGTGTTGAGCAACTAGGTCAGCGCACTGCCAGCCAGGACGCCCACGGTGCACCCCCGCCAGCGCGACTGTGTCCGTCGAGTGTGGGCAGAGTTTCAGAAATTCAGAAAATCAGACAATCAGAAAATCCGCCACGCTCGAACCAGAAGGTTGCCTCCACCGCACGCACTACCCAGAATCCGTACACGGGGCGTCGCCGCAAGGAGACAACCCCCGTATCGAACCACGCGAGGTTCAGTCGCCGAACAGGCGCTCATGCTCCATGTACATGCATCGGTCCATGACCACCGATAGCCCCGCGGCCTCGGCTCGCCGTGCGATGCCCTCGTCACTCAGGCCCAGTTGGAGCCACAGTGTTGTCGCACCCACTTCGATCGCCTCATCGAGCACCTCGGGCAGGTCGGACACCTTACGAAAGACGTCAACGATGTCGGGCGGCTCGGGCAGCGACCGCAGGTCGGGGAAGGTGCGGTGCCCCATGATCGAGTCGACTCGGGGGTTCACTAACCACACCGTGTAGTCGGTGCTGGTCAGCAGGTAACTCGCCACGGAGAAACTCGCACGGTCGGGATTGTCGGAGGCGCCCACAACAGCCACGGTGCGCGCCCGGCCCAGAATCGCAAGCAATGCGGAGTCAGTGGGCGCGAGCCACGGGGACTGCTCGGAGTCAGGTGACACGTCAGCTCCTTCGCTCAGCCCCGCGGCGTGATGTCGAGCGAAATGCCGCACATGCCGACGAGCTCGCCGGATGCGTTGCGCATGGGGCTTTTGGTGGTGAGGTACACGCGCTGCTCACCGGTCTCCTTGACGATGTCGTGCTCCTCGCGCCGCACTGTCACGCCGTCAGCGATGACCTTCAAATCGTTGACCCGCAGCTCGTTCGACTGCTCCAGGTCAAAGAACTGGCTGTCGTCATGTCCGCGGATCCCGTCGAGCGAGGCCCCGAAGAGGCTCTGCACCGCCCTGTTCGCGTAAACGTAGTTTCCGTCGAGATCCTTGCTATACACGAACGCGTCGAGCGAGTCCAGGATCGCCAGCGCGTCTGCGGCTGACGAGTCCGTCGGGTCAATGCTCATGGTGTTCCTCACGTAGGGCGTGCGTGGGCAATCAAACAACACCGTACGCCCACCCACCATCGATCCGCGGGCCAACACCATAGACTCGCGCACCATGAGTGCCAGTGCTGAGGTCGAGATCGTCATTCCCGCCGACCATCGAGTGCTCATCGTCGGCGGCGCAGGCTTTATCGGCCACCACCTCGCCCTAGCGCTTCACGAGCGCGGTGCTACGGCGCTCGTAATAGATGACCTCAGCGTTAACCACCTCAATGCGCACCAGGAGATGTCACGCCCCGGGGTGAATCGTCCCCTCTACACCGCAATCGCCCAGGCTCGCCTCGATCTGCTCGCCGACGAGGGCATCGAG
>WLOZ01000224.1 GCA_009699025.1 Actinomycetota bacterium | reverse complement strand
TGCACGGCGCCGAGGAGTCCCACTCCTGCGCGCACCTCGCTCACGAGGTCATGGTCGGCCAGCGGGGCCAGCGCCTCGGCGAGTGGAGTCTGCAGCACGCGCACCCGCTCGACGAGTCCCTCGCGCTCAATGATGTCGAGGTTGGCGTGTGCCGCGGCCGCTGCGACAGCGTGACCCGAGTAGGTGTAGCCGTGACGGAACACTCCCGCCGAGCCGTCAAAGAACGGCTCGCTGACGCGCTGCCCGGCGATAACCGCGCCCATGGGAACGTACCCGCTCGTGAGTCCCTTCGCCGTGAGGACGAGGTCGGGGTCGAGGCCGAATCGACCCGAAGCGAACCACTCGCCGGTGCGCCCAAATCCGCTAATGACCTCGTCGCTGACCCAGAGCACGTCGTGCTCGCGGCACACCTCGCGCGCTTCCTTGAGGTACTGCTCGCCCGCGAAGCGCACACCGCCCGCTCCGATGATGGGCTCGCAAAAGAAAGCGGCTATTCGATGGGCACCGATTCGCTCGATGGTTTCAGCAAGGTCGTCGGCGCTGTTCCAACTCACCCGAACCGCCTCGTCGCCGAGGTCGCCCCAGCCAACACGGTTGGGCTCGAGGCCCGACAGCTTCGTGCCTGCCCAGTGCATGCCGTGGTAGGCGTGGTCGCGCATGAGCACCACCTGACGAGTGGGCTGATTCATCACCTGCCAGTAGCGGCGCACCATCTTCAGCGCGGTGTCGACCGAGTCGGAGCCACCCGAGGTGAAGAACACCTTGGCGTCGGCCATCGGCGCAATCGCGGCCACGCGCTCGGCGAGCGAGGCGGTGGGCTCGTCGACCATGTCGCCAAACATCGAGTAGTGCGCGAGGCGGCCTGCCTGTCGGCCCACTGCCTCGGCGATCTCGGCGCGACCGTGCCCCACGTTGGCGAACCAGAGGCCCGAGGTGATGTCGAGGTACTCGTTGCCGTCGACGTCAGTGATGCGCGTGCCCGAGCCCTCTGAGAGCACGAGCGGACCGTTGGTCGAGACGGCCGCCATGTCGGCGAACCCGTGCCACGCTGCTGTCATGCGCTCAGGGTAGACCTCGAAGCCCTGTGGACAGACACCACACGACCAACACAGGATAATGTAGCTTTCATGGCTATGACCCATCGCATGCAACTGCTGCTCGAGCCCGAGCAGTACGAGCGGCTGGCCGCTGTCGCAGCGAGTCAACACCGCTCCATCGCCTCGCTGATCCGCGACGCCATCGACGCCAGCGTGCCCGCTCCAGCCAATGAGCGCATGGCGGCATTCCAGCGCATCATGGCGGCCGAGCCAACCAACTTCGGAACGCCCGAGGAGCTTCGCGCCGAGCTCGACGCAATTCGTGGACTATGACCATGCTCATCATCGATACGACCGTTCTTGCCTACGCTGTCGGAGGTGAGCACGACCTCCGGGGTGGTGCTCGTGATTTCTTGCGTGGCGTGGCCGAGGGACGTATTCGAGCGTCGACCACTCCCGAAGTCATTCAGGAGTTCGCGCATGTGCGCAGCCGGAGGACTACCCGAGCCGACGCAGCAAGTCAGGCACTCGACTTCGCGACGATGCTGTCACCGCTCATCACCACGAGTCAGGACGACATCGAGCGGGGCTTGGGGCTGTGGGAGCACCAGATGCCACTCGGAAGCTTCGATGCGATTCTCATCGCCGCTGCCGAGCGAGTTGGGGCCTCCGCGGTGGTGTCTTCTGACAAAGGTTTCGCCGACCAGCATCTTCTACCTCACCTCACGATTGCGCAGGCGCTCGCGACGCTAGCGTGACCCGTCGCGCGGGTGCTCTCTACCCATAGCCACACGACGCCTCAGACGCACCGCGTACTTCTAAAGCTTCTGAATTTCTGAATTTCAGAGGATCAGGTCTGGCACAGGTTGCAGTGTGCCGTCGCTACCTCGGCGCGACAAAGAAAGCTCTGATGCCCTCAAACAGACCGAGCGCCACCCGGGCTCGCCCCGACTTCGAGGTCGCGATGGCCGCGTCGTCGTGGTTGGCCATATTCAGCGTTTCCACGATGACGGCCGGGATCGACGACGAGTTGAGGGTGCCCTGGTCATGATTGGAAGACACAGTGGGGCGCAGGTAGTTCGAGCCTTGAAGCCCCTGCTCGGCCAGGCCCACCATGATTCGACGGGCCAGCCGACGTGACTCATCGGCCTTGGCCTGCGAGGTGTAGCCCGGCAGTCGCGCCGGCGTGTACACGAAGGCTCCCCTCCCACCGGAGGGCCCGCCGTCGGCATGAATCGACACCGTGATGTCAGCACCCACCTGACCACCGAGCAGCCCGCGCGCCTGGATGCACGGACCAAACGTGTCGACGCTGTTGTCGTCGCGGGTGAGCACCACGGTCGCGCCGGCCGCCGCGAGCCTGCGGGCGAGTCGGTGGGCCACGTCGAAGGTGTACGTCGCCTCGAGGTAGCCGCTGCGAGTCTCGGTGCCGGTGGTGTTGCAGATCTTGTTGAGCCCCACCCAGTAGTGACGGTTGATTTCACGCGCGTGGGTGAAGTTGCCGCGATTGTGTCCGGGGTCGATCACGATGATGCGTCCGGTTAGTGGCCCGACGGCCGTGGGAGCCACCTGTTCGGGCCGGGGCCACGAGGTCGGCCACTGTCGCGATCCGCCGCGATGGTTGTCGGAATTCCAGAGTGGATACCAGCGCGGCGCCGAGATAGCGCTCGCCCGAGCGACGGCGCCGACGACCGGGGCCGCGACTTGGCTCGGGGCAAGGGCGGACGATGTTGGCGCAAGACCGAGGGTCGCGACGGTCGCCGACGCCGCGACAACACCGAACATCCGGACCCTCGACATGCTGTGAACCTACCCGCAGTGCGAAACGACTGCGTCGGCGATGAGGCCGGTGCGCACGCTGATCGCAACTACCTGGTCAACAGATTCGCCTTTGGATCGCACCCCACGTGTTTGGGCCCACATCACCGCTTCCCCCAAGGCCCACACCAAGCTGAAATGACCGAACCGCGATGAACGTCTGCGGCCCATAGTTGCCCCCGATGTCGCCCTGATAGTCCCCCAGGGACTTAAGCGCCCACTGCAGCATCGCCACACTTCGTCCGTCTCGGGAGTAGGCCGAGAATCCGGGGAGCCCCTCCGCATCCGCTCCGCAGAGCCATTCCCCGTAGCTCCTTTCCGATTGACCAGACCCTCCAGAGATGTCGGCATCTGAGGTTGGCTTGGGCTTGGGCAGGGCGACCGGCTTCGGCTTCGATCTCGGAACAGGGGGGCACCCGTCGTTAGCCGCGTCGGCTGCGGGGAGTCCGAGGTCGATGCGAGCCTGCTGCTCCGCGATCCGAGGATTGAGTGCCACCTTGCTCCATGGCGCTTCCATGGCGGCACCCGTGGGGGCATTGACCATCGCCTCGAGCGGAACGATCATGCTGAGGAAGTTCTGCTCCATCCCGTTGATGCTGGAAAGTAGCCCGTCAGGCCAAGCGACTCCCCCCGCAGTCAATGCGGTGGCAGCCTTGCGTGCCTCGGCAGACGCCGACTGCGTGTAAGGACGTGCCGTGGAGGGAACCACCGCCTTCCAGCCCCCAGGGTTGATCCAGAGGTTGTCGATGATCTTCAACGAGGTGGCCACCGGACACACGGTGGCGAGGAAGAACTCTTTCGCACGATCCTTGGTTATCGGGGTTCGCTGCACTTGGACGGCAGGCGACATAGACGCCGATACTCCACCGTCTGACGACGAAGAATCTGCGGAGCTGCATACGCCGAGCATGCAAGCGGCTGCCACTACGGCGCCCAAGCCGCTGATCAGCGTTCAGTGTTGGTGCCCACCACCGGTGACCCCGTCGACGCCAACTGAGATTTCACTCTCTCCTGCTATTGAAGCACGTAGCGAGTTCCGGTGATCTCAAAGCGCTCGACCTCCCAAAACGACAACTCATAGTCATCGATGTTTTCTACCAGCCAGTTGAGCGTTCGCCCGTTGAAGGCCGAGGCGGGTGGTCCCGAACGAGGTGAGTAGCAGTCCGGATAGTAGTTGCCAAGCCACCATGTGGTTCCCACGAGGTTGCCCGAGGGATCGGTATAGGAGAAGCGACCGAGCGGCGCGGAAGACGTCGACTCCGTGCAGGTCCACACCCGGATGTTGCCGTAACCACGAAACGAGGCCGGAAGAGTCCAGGCGTAGAAGGCGCTGTCCGGTTCGCATCCGTAGTAGGTGCACCCCCACAGCTTCTGACTTCCTGCGACATATCCCTCCCAATACGACCCTGATGCCATGCCGTCGAACGCGGCGCGCGCAGACATCGTCTGCGAGAACGCGACGCCCACCACCTTCTTGCCCGAAACCGTGATGGCAACCGCCTTGACCACCGGAAGACCCTCGGGCCCCTTTACCGTGAAGCGCAGGGAGTAGCGGCCCGCGCTGACGTCACCACCATCACGCCCGTTCCAGGTGACCGTGTGCGCACTCGTGTTGGGAAACGTCCATGTGGTGACTACCCGAGTACCGCGCAGCACCTCGATCGTCTGTGAGCCGCGTATCGCTCCTCCGGTACTCGTGCGCGAGCCCGACGTGAT
>WLOZ01000223.1 GCA_009699025.1 Actinomycetota bacterium | reverse complement strand
GGTCGAAGGTCGCTCGTGAGCTTGCCGATCGGGCGCGGCCCGGTGACCTGGTGATGACACTGGGGGCAGGCGACATCGGATTGATCGCCACGGAGGTGCTCGATCTGCTGCGAGCGCGCGAGCAGCGGCGAGCATGACCGACACCAGCATGACCGACACCAGCACGACCGACACCAGCACGACCGACATGCCTGACCCGGCCGATCTCGCCGACGCCAGGGCGGCGCGGTCGACGAGATCTGGTGGGCGGAGTAGAGGGCGAGGGCGGCGCGCTGTGACGATCGCCGCGGCAGGGCTTCTCGTCGTACTGGCCGTAGCCGGTGTCGCGTGGGTGCTGCTGTTCTCGTCGCTGGTGGCAGTCGACCGTGTCACAGTGCTGGGCACCAGCACGCTGCCCGCCGACGAGATACGCGCGGCGGCGGGGGTTAACCTCGGAACCCCGCTCGCCCGAATCGACGTCGACACGGTGGCTCAGCGGCTCAACTCACTACCCCGAGTGGGCTCGGTCGAGGTGAGGCGGAGCTTGCCGCGTGAGTTGGTACTGATCGTTATTGAGCGCGTCGCTGTCGCTGCGACTCGGGTTGGGGGGCGATGGAGCACGCTGGACTCTCGGGGGGAGGAGATTGCCAGCCTGCGAGAGAGGGGAACCCTCGTTGAGGTCGCCGCAGATCGGGCCGAGATCCGCGCGATCGCCATCGCTGTGTGGGCAACCCTGCCGGCCAAGGTGAGCGCGGAGACCGTGGTCGTGTCGGCTAGCACCCGTGATGACGTCACCCTGACGCTGCGCGATGGTCGCCGAGTGGTGTGGGGCGACGTGTCGCGGGCCGAGCGCAAGGGCGTTGTGCTGCGCACGCTGCTGACCCGTCCGGGCAGCGTGTATGACGTCTCGGCGCCCGACCTGCCCACGATTCGACCGTAGGAACTGCCCATCCCTCAAGGTCAACATGAGATAGAGGACTTGCACGCCCAGGGTGACCTTCCCTACAGTCCGACTGACGGCAGGTTGACATAACTCTGAGTCTCATGTAGAGGTTGAGAGTTCGGCGGTGGCGATTCCCCGGCACCCGGCGACTCCTGCGGTTCCCCGCGGAAGACCGTGGGGCGCCCGGCACTCCCGGGTGACATGACAACTCGCGCGAGGCTGTGGGAGGCCCAGCGCGGGTCGGCGGAAGGAACTACTCGTGGCTACACCGCAGAACTATCTGGCGGTCATCAAGGTCGTCGGAATTGGCGGAGGCGGCGTCAATGCCGTGAACCGCATGATCGAAGTGGGCCTCAAGGGCGTCGAATTCGTCGCCATCAACACCGATGCCCAGGCACTTCTCATGAGCGACGCCGATGTGAAGCTCGACATCGGACGTGAGCTCACCCGTGGGCTCGGCGCCGGCGCCGACCCCGACGTAGGCAAGCAGGCGGCCGAGGACCACGCCGACGAGATCGAAGAGGTCCTCAAGGGGGCCGACATGGTCTTCGTCACCGCTGGTGAGGGCGGTGGCACCGGAACCGGTGGCGCCCCCGTGGTTGCCCGAATTGCCAAGTCGCTCGGAGCGCTGACCATCGGCGTTGTGACCCGCCCCTTCGGATTCGAGGGACGTCGCAGGGCTGGGCAGGCGGAAAACGGCATCGAGCGCCTGCGCGACGAGGTCGATACGCTCATCGTGATTCCCAATGACCGACTGCTCGCACTGTCAGACAAGGCGATCAGTGTCATCGACGCTTTCCGCCAGGCCGACCAGGTGCTGCTGCAGGGTGTCAGTGGGATCACCGACCTCATCACCACCCCCGGCCTCATCAACCTTGACTTCGCTGACGTGAAGAGCGTCATGTCAGGAGCAGGCAGCGCACTGATGGGCATTGGCTCCTCGCGCGGCGACGATCGAGCCATCGCCGCGGCCGAGATGGCCATCTCGAGTCCTCTGCTCGAGGCCAGCATCGAGGGCGCACATGGGGTGCTGATGTCGATCAGTGGCGGCAGTGACCTCGGCCTGTTTGAGATCAACGAGGCGGCCCGACTCGTGGCCGATGCCGCCCACCCCGACGCCAACATCATCTTCGGTGCCGTCATCGACGACACGCTCGGCGATGAGGTGCGCGTGACCGTGATCGCGGCGGGCTTCGACGGTGGGCTTCCGCAGACCCGTCGACCCGCCAGCGCGGCGGGCCGGCGCCCGTCAACTGACGAGCCAGTCTCGGGTATCGACGCTGCCTCGGCGGCTGCGGCGGCCGTGGGTGGCACAGGACCCTTCGGTGTCACCAACAGCGAGACCCGTCCCAGTACGCGGCCCAAGGTTGAGCCACCTCGCCGCGTGGTCTTCGACGACACGTCCGACGACGACCTCGACGTGCCCGACTTCCTCAAGTAGTCGAGCGCGTGGTTGAGGGCTTGCGTGGCGCGTCCGGCCGGGTGCGGTGGATGTTCACCGACCGGTCGGGCGGTGTGAGCACGGGGGCTCACGCAAGCCTCAATCTGGCCGACCGGGTCGACGACGATCCTGGCGCGGTCAGCGACAACCGGGCGCGAGTCGCGGTGTCGATGGGGGTCGCCCCTGACCGACTGGTGGTCATGGAGGCGTGCCACGGCATCGTGGTGAGCGTTGTTGAGTCTGGCGTCGATCCGCTGGTGTCCGGGGTCGACGCACTGGTCACCCGCGAGAGCGGCCGCGCTCTGGCGGCACTGGCCGCCGACTGCCTGCCCATCGTGCTGCACGACTCGGGCTCGGGGATTGTCGGAGTCGTGCACAGCGGGTGGGTGGGCGTTCGCGACGACGTCGTGGGCGCCGCCCTCGATGCCATGGCAGTGCTGGGAGCCGTGAGCGTGAGTGCTGTCATTGGCCCGGCCGTGTGCGGCCGCTGCTACGCGGTTCCTATCGAGCGGGTGGCCGAGGTCGCTGACAGGTTTCCCGAAGCTGCCTCCGTGACCCTCGACGGGCGTGCTGCCCTCAACCTTCCCGCCGCGGTAGCCGCGCGTCTGGTGCGAGCGGGAGTCGAGGTGGCCGACGTGGGCGTGTGCACGGTCGAGTCGTCGGTGCACTTCTCCTACCGGCGCGACCATGTCACCGGGCGTCAGGCCGCGATCGTCGTGCTGGAGGCGCCATGACCCCCGATGAGCGCCGGATTGAACTGGCCACCAATCTTGCCGAGGTGCGCGAGCGGATTGCGCTGGCCGCTACCTCAGCTGCTCGGTTGCCCGACGAGGTGATGTTGGTCGTGGTTACCAAGACGTGGCCCGCCGAGGATGTCGCGCTGCTCGCGTCGATGGGCGTGTGCGACGTGGCAGAGAACCGTGACCAGGAGGCCGCGCCGAAGGCGGCCGCGCTGGGCATGCTGGGCGGACCTGTCGTGCGCTGGCACTTCATCGGCCAGCTTCAGCGCAACAAGGCCAGGTCCGTCGCCCGTTACGCCGACCAGGTCGAGTCTGTCGACCGCGAGTCACTGGTGGCTGCTCTGTCGGCCGCACGCGATCCGGAGCAGCCGCTCGACGTGCTGATTCAGGTGTCCCTCGACGGAGAGGTGGCCCGTGGCGGCTCCCTGCCCGACGACGTGCCACGACTGGCAGACCTCGTCGAGTCGACATCGTCGCTGCGTCTGCGCGGGGTCATGGCGGTGGCTCCCCTCGACGAGGACCCCAGGCGGGCTTTTGGCCGACTCAGAGAGCTCTCGGAGCGGCTGCGAGAGTCGCACCCGGGGGCCGACCGCATCTCGGCTGGCATGAGTGGTGACCTGGAGGCGGCGATCGCCGAAGGGGCGACACAGGTGCGCATTGGCACGGCGGTCCTCGGACACCGGCCTTCTCTCAGGTAGCCTTGACCCGACAGGCGTTCGGCGTGACCCACCGTCGGTGGTGCGCGCGACTGAGTGATGAACCATGAGGAGGCCCGATGGCCGGCGGCATGCGCAAGATGGCGGTCTACCTCGGACTTGTTGAGGAGGACCACCTCGACGACGTCGACGACGACTACTACGAGAGCGCGCCCTCCTTCGAGGATCGCTACGGCAGCCGTGACGTGCGCTCGGTCCGCACGGTCGAGCCGCAGCGTTCCGAACCTCGCAACGTCGAGTCGCGCTCGAGTCGCTCGTCGGCGCGCCTCGACGACACCGATGCCCTCGCCAGGGTCGAGCGCCCCGGAACCCGGCGTCCTACCCCCACACCGTCGGTTGCTGACGGGCACTACCGCATCACGGCCCTGCACCCGCGCACGTACAACGACGCTCGGCGAATCGGTGAAGAGTTCCGCGAGGCGACTCCGGTGATCATCAACCTCAGCGAGATGGACGATTCAGACGCCAAGCGCATCATCGACTTCGCCGCCGGGCTGGTGTTCGGGCTCCAGGGCACGATCGAGCGTGTGACCAACAAGGTGTTCCTGCTGTCGCCGGCCAATGTCGATGTCGGGGCCGAAGCACGCGCACAGATCGCCCAAGACGGGTTCTTTAACCAGAGCTGACCCCTAGGCCGTCGCGCACCGCCGCGCTGGCCATTCAATCCGGAAGTTGAGGCAACCCTCGGTGTCAATGGTGGGTCAGGTTCTGTCGACCGTCCTGTGGCTGTACCTCTTGGTTCTGCTGGCCCGAGTGGTGATTG
>WLOZ01000222.1 GCA_009699025.1 Actinomycetota bacterium | reverse complement strand
TGAACGGCCTGGGGTGCATTCCGAGCTTCTTCGAGCTGACCAACGAGAGCACGATTGGTGGGAAGCTGACGTGGATCATGTGGGGAATCACGTGTCTGATCGCCACTCTGGCGCTGGCCATCGTGGCCATGCGTCGACGGGCGCAGGATTCGCGAGCCGCATCCGCCTGAGTGGTGGTGCGGACGGCCGCGCGGGAAGGATCGGCTTGGCCTAGCGATGCCAGTAGCAGTGCCATTCGGTTCGGCCCTTGCTCACGAAAGGGGTGGCAGGAATCGAGGCGCGGGGAATTGTCCCTGGGCCCCTTTGCACCGTGGGGCTGGGCACGCCGATGACCTCGGTGAGAAGGTGCGAATACATGCGGAAGCCTCACATCGACAGCATTGCGGTCAGTTCATGAGAGCACTATCACCCGGTCGTCGTCGGCGAACGTCGCCGCAAGGCCCTTGGGCGGGTTGATGAAGACGGCCCCCCCGAGGTCGTGGCTGTGGCCTGCGAGCGCGAGGCAGCGCCAGCCGATTGCGGTCTCTCCGCGGTCTCTGGCGGCAGCGATGACACCGGCGAAGTCGGTGTGGCCGTCGGCCGCGTAGTCACGCCAGGGCTTGAGGGACAGCGACACGGTGTCGTTGTCGAGCAGGCTTCGAAAGACGGATGCCAAATTGGGGTTCTCGCTGACCTGTGCCATGGTCAGGCTCATGAGGCGCTCACTCACCACGAAGTCGTCGGGTCGCGCCAGCTCGGCCAGGGCAGCGTCCTCGGCTTGCATCAACTCGGTGACTACGTTCATGCTGCCGACGAGGGGATGGTTGCGCACTGCCATCAACTGCAGTAGCGCGCTGGAATCGGCCTCGGCGGGGTCTAGTGAGTCGCGGTAGCACACGATGAGCACGTGGTCGTAGTGATTGTCAGTCATCATTTGCTCGATGACTGTCAGGTCGAGGATGTCCGCGCGTGTCAGACGGACTGTCTGGCTGATAACGGGAACGGACTCGTACGACACTCCTAAGGCGATGGATGGATCGAACACGATGTCGAGGCGTGATCCGGGCGCCACGGCCTCATCCATCTCCTTGGCGATGAGCGGCACGTAGTGGCTCCATCCCACTATCAGGGTGCTCTCGACCCGCGGGGCTTCACGGCGATGATCGGCGTTTGTCAAACCGGTCCATGACTGAGGGCCGCTCGAATGGCCAATTGTTGCGTCATCTTCGGAGAGAACCACCATGCTGTCGCCAGACCGGATGACCTGGTGCATGGGCGGGTTCAGCGAGACGGTGCCGTCGGGGCTGGCGATGCCGATGACTGTCGACGATGGGTAACTCAATAGCGATGCTCCGAATTTTTCCCCGACCAAGCGGTTTGCGGGGGTCATGTAGATCTCATTGCCCGCAAAGTCGAGGAGTTCCTGATAGACCACGCTCAGTCCCGCTTCGCGGGTGACATGTGCTGCGAGGCGGGCAACGATTTCAGCGGCGACGAGAACGATGGTGCGGTCGCGGGTCGCAATCGTGAGGGCATCGGCTACGTCGCGTCGACGGACTTCGACGACGATGGGGGGCCCAGCGGGGCTGGTGAGTTTGATAACTCCGAGAACTGACTTCACAACATGGGAGTCGGCGTTGAGGTGATCGTGCGCCACCACGATGACCGACTTGGCAGCGGCAGGGTGCACGCGGGCTAAATCGACGAGACTGGTGGGATCGCCCGTGCGCACCACGAGGCGGGTGCCCTTCATGTCGGGAGTGAGCGAGGTGACTCGCGATTCCACGTACTCGACCGACTCCTCGGAGAGGAGGACCACCACGGCGTTTCGGACGTGAGCATTAGCTTCCACGAGTTCGGCCACGATCGATGGAACCTTGGCCGACCAACCAAGAATGAGGGTGTGACCCTCCTCGACCACGAGCGATCGTCCGGCCCTGAGCGACGCCAATCGGCCGTCAATGGCGCTGGAGATCAGGCCGATCATCGAGGCAAGCGCAACGAGGCCGCAGATGGTGATCAGTAGGCCAATGCTGCGGAAGTGGGGGCCAACGTCTGCCCCGAAGGTTCCGGGGTCAAGTGACCGAGTCAGCGACAGCCAGAAGCCCTCAAAGAACGTGACGGGTTCGTCGGCGGGGCCCCAGGCGAAGACTGCCTGTACTGCCCCGGCTACAACGAATAGGAGGAGGAGGGCCAGAGACAGTGCCAGCATCACGGGAAGGGTGCCTCGGGCGAAGAGATTGTCAAACCGATAGCGCAACCGCTGTTTGAAGGAGAACGTGCCCCGCATTTCCACAGCACCCCCCAGTGCTCGCCGATTCAACAATCTAGCGTGGTAGCCACGATTGCGTGGACAAATTGTTCATTGACGATGTGGAATGACCGGGATGCGTGGGCCGTTGAATTGCACTCATCGTCTCGGGCGGGGGCACTCCTCCACCCCCGCATGAGAGCGTCATTGCGTTTAGGTTCTGCTACCGTCCGAATACGGGGAATCGCGGGGATTCCCCATGGGGGAGAATTTCACGTGAACAAGACGAAGAGAATTGTCGGCTCGTTGCTATTGCTGGCGTCGGTACTCGCCATGGCCGCGACCACCATCGACGCCTTTCAGTACTTCCAGTACTTCTCCGAGGCCGATGTGCCCTACAAAGTCGCTTTGGTGGCTACGCTGCTGGCACCCATCCTCGCGCTCGGCGCCCTCGTGCTGTGCGCACTTGCCCAGAGAGCAATTGCCCTCGGGCTCGTGATCGCAACGGGTGTTGTCAACGTGGCCAGTACCGCATTGTTCGTAGTTTCACTCCGAAGTATCTACGAGGATTCCTTCGACACGGCGAGTTCGCTGAAGTTCCTCTTTCTCGGGTTGGGCACTAATGACGATGGCAGCACGGCATTCTGGCCCGGCCTCTTCTTCTATTCCGTCGGAGCTGTCGCGCTACTCATCGGTGCGATCGTCGTGCTGGCAACGGCGTCAAAGCAACCAACTCTCGCGCCGGTAGGCGATCCCACTGTTTATGCACCTCCGTCCTTCGGTACTAGCCCCGTGGTCAATCCATCGTTCGAGGAAGGCGAGAACGTATGACCTCCCCCAGTCTCGGAGTATCGCTCCGCACCGGAACCACTCAGGTCCAGGCAGTACAGCAGGTGGGCCTGGCAGCAGATGCCGGGGTGTCGGCTGGCGATCAGGTGCTGTCGGTGCGAGGCCAACTGGTGGCCACCGGCGCTGACATCGTGGCCGCGATGAGTGGCCTCAGCGTTGGCGATGCGTTCGACCTCCAGGTAGCGCGTGGTGGTCAGGTCGTTGCCCTGCAGACGATCGTTGCGCCACCACCACCGTTGGCGGTCAGTATGGGAGTGAGCCTCCGCCCCGGAACCACCCAGGTCATGTCGGTGGCGCCGGCTGGGTTGGCCGCGACGGCAGGCGTGCTGGCTGGCGATCAACTCATGTCGGTGAACGGGCGACTCCTCGCGTCGGGGGCCGACGTTCGTGCCGCCCTCGACGGCTGTAGTGAGGGCGAGGTCGTCTCACTGCAGGTGAACAGGTCAGGTGTCGTTACTCCGCTGCAGGCGATCGTTCATTCATCGATGCTCGCCGAGAGGACCGCTCCGGCACGAGCCGCGGTGACAGCGAGTTCAGCTGCCCTGCCACCCGCCGGCTGGTACCCGAGTCCTGCGGGCGACGGGACGCAGAGGTACTGGGACGGCACGCAGTGGAGCGCAGCAACCGGCCCTGCCCAGTACGGCGTAGCTCGCCCGCAATACGCGCAGACTTCGGGCTTGGCCGTGGCCTCACTGATCTGTGCGTTCTTGGTGCCCTTCGTCCTCCCCATCATCTTGGGCGTCGCCGCGAAGAACGACATCCGTCGATCGAATGGGACCAAGACGGGTGAGGGCTTGGCCACCGCCGGAATCGTCCTGGGGTGGATCTTCACGATCATCACCGTGCTCTGGGTGTTCGTGGTATTCGCGGCACTGTCGAGTTAATCGGCGAGTGGCTATGAGCGCGAGCAACGCTGGGGGGTCCGACGAGGGGAACCGATGGTCACCACTGCGCGCTGGCGCAAGTACGGCAAGGATCGCCTTTACGTCACCGCCGATGATGAGGTGCATATCGGCTGGCGCGACCTGATCACCGGCGAGGATCATCTCGAGCAGGCGGCCCTCGCCGCTGAGTACGCCGCTGCGGTGAGCGAATGGATTGCCGCCAACTCGGAGTCCGAGCTGCCGCCTCCAACAACCCCTGCCCTGGTCGCGTCGGAGGTGGTCGAGCCCGCTCAAGAACCCCCCGAGCCGCCGGACAACTGGACCGACCTCGCGGGCCGACAGGCCGGCACAATGGCACGCGAACAGGCGATTCTCGAACGGCAGGCTGCCCCGGTTCGTACCACGATTGCGCGAGTTCTCCGCGTGCACACCGATGAGCGAGCCTGGCGCATCGGCGCCGATGGTGAGGAGATGGTGGGAGCCAAACTCGAGAAGCTGGTGAAGAAGCAGCCTCGCTGGCGGTTTCTCAACGCGATCCCGGTGTGGGACGGCGACTCTGACATCGACCACCTCGTGATTGGCCCGGGCGGAGTGTTCAGCCTCAACGCGAAGCACCATCCGGGAGCGAAG
>WLOZ01000221.1 GCA_009699025.1 Actinomycetota bacterium | reverse complement strand
GCGCTCTCCGGCGGTCAGCGCCAACGAGTGGCAGTCGCCCGTGCACTCGCGGTTCAGCCACAGGTGCTGGTGTGTGATGAGCCGGTGGCCGCTCTGGATGTGTCGATTCAGGCCCAGATCCTCGCTCTGCTTCGTGATGTGAATGAGCAGGGGACGGCTTTGCTCTTCATCACGCACGACCTCGGGGTCGTGCGGCAGGTCACCTCACGGGTCGTCGTGCTGTACCAGGGGAACATCGTTGAGCAGGGAGCAACTGACACAGTTCTTGACGCTCCTGAGCACGACTACACCCAACGATTGGTGGCGTCGATGCCGCGCGCCGATGGCACCTGGCAGTCTGCCGGCTCGTAGGTACGTGGTGCGGAGTTGATGTGAGCCTGCGAGCCACCTCAGACCACAGCGACGCCCAGCCCACGCGCTAGCGCTTCGAGGCTCGCCCGCTCGAACTCCTTCGCCGCGGGCGCCTCGGTGGCGAAGCGCTGTCCGGCGTGGAACATCCCAGGCACCACGAGCAGCTCGCACCGGACGCCCCCGGCGTTGAGTCGCTCGGCATAGGCGACGTCTTCGTCGTGGAAGAGGTCGACCGAGCCGACACCAATCCAGGTGGGAGGCATGCCGTCGAGAGCGGCTCGGCGTGCGGGGACGGCGTACGTCTCTGTTCGCGCGAGACCGGGGCCGTGGCCCAGGTACGACGTCCACCCGAAGCGGTTGGACCGCGGCGTCCAGACGGCGTTCCACCCGCCGTCCTGCTCGGCCCGCAGAACGGTCCTGTCGTCGAGCATCGGGTAGAGCAGGTGCTGGAAGGCAACGGGGATGCCCTCGTCGACAGCACGCTGAACCAGCCCGGCCGCGAGGCCGCCGCCAGCACTCTCGCCGCTGACCGCCACGCGCGCCGGGTCGATGCGCAGTTCGTCGGCGTTCTCGTGCAGCCAGCGCAGGACATGCAGGCAGTCGTTGTGAGCGGCGGGGAACGGGTGCTCAGGTGAGAGTCGGTACTCGACGCTCACCACGAGCGTGCCCAGACGTCGGGCGAGTTCTGCGCAGCCCGCGTCGTCGGCGGCGGCCTCCCCCACCACGAACCCGCCGCCATGGATGAAGAGCACCGCAGGGCTGGCGTCGTCTCGGCCGGCCGGGTCGTAGACGCGTACCTCCACTCCGTCAAGGCCGTAGGCAGGGGGCAGCGACCTGATAACGAGCGTGACGTCGCCGAGATCGACTGGCGCGACCGTGCCCCGTCGCATGAGCGGGAGGGAGCGGCTACCGATGGAGAAAGGGAAGTAGGCCATCGGCACGCGAAACTGCGGGTCGATCGCGTGCACCACGCGCTTCTGCCGGCGCACGACCGGCACCGCTGCGACGGCGGCCGCAGCAACCGCGACCCCCGCCATGAGTCCCAGCATCCTGGCGGCTCTACCCACGTATGTTCACTCCCTACGTTCCCTTGCAGTCACCGCTCGTTGTTCGCGAACTAGCGCACCTCGCCGCGTACGGCCTTGCCCGGACGTACGTCAGTGCGTAGTTCGCCCCCTTCGACCACCGGCACTCCCCCGACAATCACGAACTGGAAGCCCGTGGACGTGAGCGTCGGCTGCTCGTAGGTGGCGCGATCGACCACGGTATCGGGGTCGAACACCACGAGGTCGGCGTCGCACCCAACTTGCACGCGACCCTTGAGTCGCATCGATGGCGCAACGTCGCGCAGAATCTCAGCTGGTACCAACGTGCAGCGGCGCACTGCTTCGGCGAGGTCGAGGATTCCCAGCTCACGCACATACCAACGCAGCACCCGACTGAAGGTGCCGGCTGTACGAGGGTGCGTCATCACATCGTCTGGAATCGGCCACGTGGTTGATTCGCCGGCCCGACTGCGCGGATGCGTGAGCGGCATCGCGTCGGAGGCCACGGCGGTGTCTGGTGCCAGCATGGCGCGCGTGAGGAATCCGAGGTCGGCCGGATCGTGCTCGCGCAGGAAGTTGACGATCACGAGTCCCGCAGGGTCGGTGGCCTGCAACTCACGCAGGCGATCGGCCGAGTGCATACGCTCGCGGGTGGGCAGGTAGAAGATGTCGTCAATGGTGAGGCCGTCATGGGTGAGCGCATCGGGGTGAAGGAAGGCGGCGCCGATTCCTGTCGAACCCGCGCCGTAGGGGTAGGCCTCCGACGTGACCCTCAGTCCCTGCTCTCGCGCACCTGCGAGCAGTTGCTGCACCGCGTCGATGCTGCGCGTGGACGTGCTGTTGATGTGACACACGTGCATGTGTGCGCCAGTGGAGAGCGCGGCAGCCACCACCTCCGACGCGCCGAACAGCCCGCTGTCGGGCCGGCCGAAGTTGCGCACGTGGGTGTAGGTAGCCGTGCCGGTGTCGGCCGCTAGCCCCGCCACCTCCATATACTCGGCGCCGGTCGATTCCTGGCAGTAGCCGAGCAGCACCCCAATGCCGAGAGCCCCTTCATCAAGGGACCCTCTCAGCAGGTCGATCATCTGCGCCTGCTCGGACACCGTGAGTCGTCGGTGCCAGTCGGGTGCGTTGATGTGCTCAAGGAAAGCGTCGAGTTGACGAGAGACATCAAGCCCGGCCACCGACATGCGCGCCAGTGCCCACGAGGCCGAGAACCCGTAGTGGTTGGGACTGCCCTGCGCCGCCATGTCGTTGTAGGCGGCACTCACGTCTACCTGGCCCGCTTCAAGCTCGAGCGCGGTGGTGACTCCGTCGCACACTTGCAGCGTACGAGCGGCGACCTCGTTGCAGTGGCTGTGCAGGTCAATAAAGCCAGGGGCGAGTACCTGACCCGCACAGTCGACCTCACGGCGACCTCGAATGCGGTCGCGCGGCTGGGCCACCGCAGTGATCGTGCCTGCCGTGATGCCGACGTCACGTACCTCGTCGAGTCCGGTTTCGGGATCGATCACTCGCGCTCCGAGGAGTACAAGGTCGTGCTCGGGCAGCGGCACTGCTACCTCCATCATGAAGTGATCACCTCTCGCAACACCGTGTGGTGGTTGAGGATCTCGGGGATCGGCTCAACGCCGATGCCCGGCCCGGTGGGCACCCGAACGTAACCCCCCTCGAGAACGAACGGCTCGGTGATGTCGTGAGCAAAGTACCTCGACGACGCCGACGTGTCGCCGGGCAGAGTGAAATTCGGCAGCGCAGCCAAGGCTACGTTGGCCGCGCGACCGACGCCGGTCTCAAGCATTCCCCCGCACCACACCGGGATGCCACGTGCCGCACACACGTCGTGGATGCGCACCGATTCGATGTAGCCGCCCACGCGGCCCGGCTTGATGTTGATTACGGTGGTGGCGCCACGTTCGATGGCATCGTCGGCGCTGGCTGCCGACACGATCGACTCATCAAGACAAATCGGCGTGCGCACCGACTTTGCCAGAAGCGCGTGGCCCACGATGTCTTCCTCGTCGAGGGGCTGCTCGATGAGCAGGAGCCCACATTCGTCGAGTTGGGCAAGGTGTGCACCGTCGGTGCGCGTGTACGCGGTGTTGGCGTCGACCTGCAGCAGCACGTCGTCACCGAACTCACGGCGCACCATCGCCACCGGCTCGATGTCCCAGCCCGGTTGAATCTTGAGCTTGATTCGCAGGTAGCCCTCGTTGAGGTACCCGGCGACGGCCGCGCGCAGTTCATCGAGACTGTCCATGATGCCGACCGAGACACCCGCTGGCACTCGATCTTTCACTGCCCCTAGGTAGTTGCCGAGTGACTGTCCGGCGCCGCGCAACTGCGCGTCGAGCACCGCCGTCTCGAGCGCTGCCTTGGCCATTCGGTGGCCCTTGACCCAACTCCACACCCCGCCGGCCGCCTCGGCCGTCAGGCCGTCACCGAGTCTGAAGAGGTCGGGAATGAGGAACTCGCGCATGACATCGGCAGCCGCCGATCGATACTCACTCGAGTACGCGGGCCGACCCATGGCCACGCATTCCGACCAACCCTCACCTACATCGGTGACGACGTGAACGAGCATGGTGTCTTGCACATCCTGCACGCCAAATGATGTGCGAAAGGGTGCGACGAGCGGCATATCAACTCGTAGAAGTTCGACCCGCTCGAGTTTCACTGGTTTCCGCCGACAGGAATTGTCAGCACCGACGGGTCACTCGCCCGGTGAAGCACGCGAATGCTCGTCACACCCTTCTCCCCGGTTGCGTGTGGATCGGCGGGCATGAGCGCTGAGTTGACCGCGCGCACCGTGAGTCGCAGTCGCGAGCCAACACCAAGTTGGCGCGCGCACCAGCGGAACTCGGTGATGGTGACCGTCTGCTCTTCACCCGGCACCAGCAGTTGCGGCTCGCCTCCCAGCACGCGATGGCTCAGACGAATCAAGTCACTCGACATGAAGATCGCATCGCCCGACGGACGTACCTCGTGTAGTTGGAGAGACAGATCAGCATCGTCGCTGTCGGGAATGATGCGCAAGCTCAGGCTTGGGCTACCGACGATGGTGAGCGCCTCCTTCAACGGCGGCGAGTGATACACGAGCCCTTCACCGTCAAGACTGACCGTGAACACCGCATTGGTGGGATCGTTGCCGCCCTGAATCATGAGCACGCTGTTGTACGACGGCGCGAACAGCGCGTT
>WLOZ01000220.1 GCA_009699025.1 Actinomycetota bacterium | reverse complement strand
TTGGAACTGCTCGAAGCGGTGGGCCTTCAGGCCCGGCACGCGGGGGTGCTTCCCCGTGCTCTGTCAGGGGGGCAGCAGCAGCGGGTTGCCATCGCGCGCGCCATCGCCGTCGAGCCGCGGATCCTCATTCTCGATGAGGCCGTCTCAGCCCTCGACGTGTCAATTCAGGCTCAGATCCTCAATCTGCTCGCCGACATCCGTGAGCGCTCCGACATTGCCTATCTCTTCATTAGTCATGACCTCGCGGTGGTGAACCAGATCAGTGATCGCTGCCTCGTGATGGAGTCCGGGCGCGTGATCGAGCAGGGTCGCACGCGTGACGTGCTGACCTCGCCCTCAGAGCCCTACACGCGGGCCCTGCGCGATGCGGTGCCCAGACCGGGGTGGCAGCCAGCGCGCTCACCGAGCCTCGACTAGGTAAAGATAGGTGCATGAGAAGCCGCCTGCTGTCGTCACGTGACGTTGAGTTTCTGCTCTACGAGTGGCTCGACGTCGAGTCGCTCACCCAGGAGCCGAGGTACGCCGAGCACTCGCGTGAAGTGTTCGACGCTGTGCTCGAGCTTGCCGAGCAGCTAGCGGAGCAGGAGTTCGCCCCGCACAACAAGCTCAGCGACGAGAACGAGCCCACCTTCGACGGTGAGCGGGTGCACATCATCCCTGAGGTTGCAGCAGCGCTGCGCGCCTACTCGGCCTCGGGCCTGCTGGGGGCAGCGATGGACTCGTCGGTGGGCGGTGAGCAGCTTCCGCAGGTGGTAGCGCGCGCGTGCCTCACGTGGCTGCAGGCAGCTAACTCGGCCACGGCCGGCTACCCGCTGCTCTCGATGGGAAACGCCAACCTGCTGGCCCGCTACGGCAGCCCCGAGCAGGTCGACAGGTTCGTGCGCCCCATCGTGGAAGGGCGGTTTTTCGGCACCATGTGCCTGTCTGAGCCGCAGGCGGGGTCGTCGCTGGCCGACGTCGCGACCCGGGCTGTGCCCGACGGCGCGGGCGCGTTTCGACTGTTCGGCAACAAGATGTGGATCTCCGGTGGCGACCACGAGCTCAGCGAGAACATCGTGCACCTCGTGCTGGCCCGTGCTGTGGGCTCGCCCCCGGGTGCCAAGGGCCTGTCGCTGTTCATCGTGCCTCGCTTCCTGGTCAAGGACGACGGATCGCTCGGCGAGCGCAACGACGTGGTGCTGGCCGGGCTCAACCACAAGATGGGCTACCGGGGCACCGTGAACACCCTGCTCAACTTCGGCGAGGGCGTTCATCGGCCCGGGGGTGAGGCGGGGGCCGTGGGGTACCTAGTCGGTGAGCAGAACCGTGGGCTCGACTACATGTTCCACATGATGAACGAGGCGCGTGTGGCGGTGGGGGCCAGCGCGGTGGCGCTCGGCTACTCGGGCTATCTTCA
This sequence comes from Actinomycetota bacterium, assembly GCA_009699025.1. The sequence continues at coordinate 3,227 of WLOZ01000220.1, read as the reverse complement.
CGCACTCGAGTACGCGCGCACCCGCCCGCAGGGCCGGATGCCGGGGGCCAAGGACCCGAGCCTGCCCCAGGTGGCGATCATCGAGCACGCCGATGTGCGGCGCATGCTGCTGGCCTCGAAGTCGTACGTCGAGGGCGGGCTTGGGCTGATCCTCTACGTGGCCAAGCTGCTTGACCAGCAGGTCACGGCTCAGTCGCCGCAGGAGGCCGATCGGGTGGGGCTGTTGCTCGATGTGCTCACTCCCATCGTGAAGGCCTGGCCGTCGCAGTGGTGCCTCCGGGCCAACGACCTCGCGATTCAGGTGCATGGCGGCTACGGCTACACCCGTGAATATCCGGTCGAGCAGATGTACCGCGACAACCGGCTCAACCCCATTCACGAGGGCACCGACGGCATCCAGGCCCTCGATCTACTGGGGCGCAAGGTGATTGTGCGTGAGGGCGAAGGTCTCCGGGTACTCGAGCAGGCCATCAGGAACGCTGTCGAACGTGCGCCCGAGCCGCTGCGCGGCTACGCCGACGAGGTGGGCTCAGCGCTTGACCGGGTCGTGCGTGTCACCGCAACTCTCTGGCGCGACGGCGACGCCCGCACGGCGATGGCGAACTCAACGGCCTATGCCGATGCACTCGGCCACATCGTGATTGCCTGGGTGTGGCTCGAGCAGATGAGCGCGGCTCACGGCAGGGAGGGTTCCTTCTACGACGGCAAGCGACTCGCCGGCCGGTACTTCATCACCCACGAGTTGCCTCGGGTGGGACCCATGCTGGCACTTCTCGAGAGCGGCGACACACTTTTGGTCGACCTCGACCCTGACTGCCTCTGAGAAGTCTGTGAGTTGCGGCACGATGATGGCCGACCCAGGTGATGGGCCACGCTGCTAGGGCGAGGCCGCTGATGGCGGCCTTCGTTGGTGATGCGCTGGTCGGAGCGGCTCCCCCACATCCGGTGCCGGCCAAGCCTGCTGCTGCACACCTCAGCTGATCGAGAAAGCGGCGTATCCCAGCGCGCGAGCCGGTCTGTGGGAGCAGGCGAACGTGATGGGGCTGGCGTCAGCCTAGGAGCGTGCCTCGGACCACTCAAGGTGACAGATAAGGGGCATCTGGCAGGCGGAAGCATTCCGGAATACAGTGATGTCCAGCCCGTTTTGCCCAGTGCCTCAGGAGGCCATCATGGACGACACCACAAGCTGCCCGGTTCTGCACGGCCCTGAGGCCGGAGGAACCCAGAATCGCGACTGGTGGCCCCAGCAGCTCAACCTGCGGCTGCTGCACCAGAACTCGCCGCTGGCCGACCCCATGGGCCCGGGCTTCGACTATGCGAGCGAGTTCGCTCGCCTCGACCTGAGCGAGGTCAAGGCCGACCTCACCGCGCTGATGACCGACTCCCAAGACTGGTGGCCCGCCGACTACGGCAACTACGGCCCCTTCTTCATCCGTATGACGTGGCACAGTGCTGGCACCTACCGCACCACCGACGGCCGCGGCGGGGGCGGCGCGGGCATGCAGCGCTTCGCACCGCTCAACAGTTGGCCCGACAACGGGAACCTCGACAAGGCCCGCCGACTGCTGTGGCCGATCAAGCAAAAGTACGGGCACAGCCTGTCGTGGGCCGACCTGATGATCCTTGCGGGCAACGTGGCCATCGAATCGATGGGACTGCCCACCTTCGGCTTCGGAGGCGGACGCGCTGACGTGTGGGAGGCCGACGCGACGTACTGGGGCTCGGAGTTCGAGTGGTTGGGCGACGCCCGCTACACCGGTGACCGTGACCTTGAGAACCCTCTCGCGGCCGTGCAGATGGGTCTCATCTACGTCAACCCCGAGGGCCCCAACGGAGTGCCCGATCCGCTGGCTGCGGCCCGCGACATCCGCGAGACGTTTGCTCGCATGGCGATGAATGATGAAGAGACCATCGCACTCATCGCCGGCGGCCACACCTTCGGCAAAACCCACGGCGCAGGCGACCCGGCCAACGTCGGTCCTGAGCCCGAGGGCGCTCCTTTGCAGCAGATGGGCTTGGGCTGGAAGAACGCCTTCGGTAGCGGAAGCGGCGCCGACACCATCACCAGCGGACTCGAGGGTGCCTGGACGCCCACGCCGACCACCTGGGACAACAGCTACTTCGAGACCCTGTTCGGCTACGAGTGGGAACTGACCAGGAGTCCGGCTGGCGCCCAGCAGTGGATCCCGAGTGGTGGCGCGGCAGCTGATGCTGTTCCCGACCCGCAGGACCCCTCGAAGCGGCACGCGCCGGTGATGCTCACCACCGACATGGCGCTGCGGATGGACCCCATTTACGAGCCCATCTCGCGCCGGTTCCTCGAGAACCCGCAGGAGCTGGCCGACGCGTTTGCTCGCGCTTGGTTCAAGCTGACCCATCGCGACATGGGCCCGGTCTCCCGCTACCTCGGCCCCGACGTGCCCAGCGAGGTACTGATCTGGCAGGACCCCGTGCCCCCCGTGACCGGCGACCTCGTTGACGCCGAGGATGTGAGCGCGCTCAAGAACGCCGTGCTGGCCTCGGGTCTCACCGTCGCCCAGCTCGTGTCCACCGCCTGGGCCTCGGCCGCGACCTTCCGCGGTACCGACAAGCGCGGTGGCGCCAACGGCGCCCGCCTGCGCCTCGCGCCGCAGAATGCCTGGGAGGCCAACAGCCCCGAGGATCTCGGCCAGGTTCTCGCCACACTCGAGGGCGTCCAGCGCGTGTTCAACGAGGCTGGCGGCAGGCAGATCTCACTCGCTGACCTGATCGTGCTAGCCGGCTGTGCGGGGGTTGAGCAGGGTGCTCGCGCCGCCGGGCACACGGTGGTGGTCCCGTTCAGGCCCGGGCGCACCGACGCCTCTGCCGAGCAGACCGACGAGGAGTCCTTCGCAGTCCTCGAGCCTGTTGCCGACGGCTTCCGCAATTACCTCAGCAAGGCGTTGCCCCGGTCCGCCGAGCAGCTGCTGGTCGATCGCTCCTGCCTGCTCACCCTCACCGCGCCCCAGATGACCGTGCTGCTCGGCGGGATGCGCGCTCTCGACGCCAACCACCGGCATTCTCCCCTCGGAGTGCTCACCAGTCGGCCAGGAGCCCTCACGAACGATTTCTTCGTGAACCTGCTCGACATGGGCACCACGTGGGAGCCCACCTCTGATGCCGAGGAGACGTTCGAGGGACGCGACCGGGCCACCGGCGAGGTGAAGTGGACCGCCAGCCGGGTCGACCTCGCACTCGGCTCGAACAGC